>JAJCZP010000074.1 GCA_029262315.1 Deltaproteobacteria bacterium
AACCGGTGGGCATCGACCTTCGGGACGGCAATCCTTCCCTTCCGCTGGTCTTGGCGTTGAATCGTGACGAGGAAGTGCGGCGCGTCTTCGTATCGGCCGAGCCCAGCGAAGCCGACATCGGCATGGCCCTCGATCGTGTGCGGGAACTCGGAGTGTTGGATACCGTCCGGCGTCTCGCCGAAGACTACACCGAGCGGGCCCGGGCGACCCTGGCCGGTCTGCCCTATTCCGCCTACCGTGAAGCGCTAGACGGCATCGTCACCGAGATTGAAGAGCGGCGCCTGTAGGCGCGGCGTTTTCTTCTTCCGGCATTTCGACCACCCGCGAATCGGCGGCATTCAGTCGCGGCGTAAAGATCGCCACCGCCACAACCGGTTCCGAGGGGTCGGGCTGAAACCAATGCACGCGACCGCGCCCGATGTGGAGCACGTCTCCAGGACGCGCCCCGTGCTCCCGTCCGGTAACCGTGAGGATACCGTGGCCCGCCAGGATGACGATGGTGAGGTCATGCTCGTCGTGCACGTGCGGATGCTCGGCGACCGTCGTCTGCAGGAGACGAAACGTCGCGTCCGTGCTCTCTCCCCAGGCGGCTCCGTCGCGACCGGGTTCCATTGGTCGCAAAGCGAGCGTGGCCTCGGTGATGCTTTGCGCGCGCGCGATGCCCGCGCCCTCCCAGACCAGCCGTGGCTCTTGGCTGGCGGTGCACGCTCCAAGCACGAGCGGGAGCAGCCACAGCACGAACGGAGACCGGCGCATCCTCGCCCCCCATTGCCCGATGTGCCCCGCGGTGACAAACGCGGGCGGGCTCGGCCACAGCACGAACGGGGAGCCGCGCATCCTCGCCCCTGATTGATCGAGGTGACCCGCGGTGACGAACGCGGGCTGCCCCGGCCACCTGCCCACGGTGATCTTGCAATGGGGGAAGCGCCCCACTACGACCGACCATGAAATGCGCGCCGCGTTTTGCACCGGGACCGGTGCCATTGACCTGCGCTCGGTCGACTCGCCGATCCCTTCCGGCGACGAGGTGCTTCTTGCAGTCCACGCCTGCGGGATCTGCGGCAGCGATCTGCACTACTATGCGGGCGGCGATCCTCCGCCCGCCGTCTGCCTCGGTCACGAGATCTGCGGCCGCCTGATGACCCCGACGGAGTCGTGGCCCGTGGGGACACCCGTCGTCGTCGAGCCGTTGATCCCGTGTGGAGCGTGCCCTCGTTGCGCCGCCGGCGAACCGAACCTGTGCCTGCGGGTGCAGATTCTCGGATCGATGCGGCATGGGGGCTTGGCAGACACAGTCTGCGTGCCACGCCAGACGCTGTATCCCGTGCCCAAGACCCTCGATCTCGACGTGGCGGTCCTGGCCGAGCCGCTGGCCGTCGCTGTCCACGCCGTCCGCCTCGCCGCCGTCGGCTCCGGAGACGAGGTCATGGTCCTCGGAGCCGGGTCGATTGGCCTGCTCACGGCTTTCGTCGCTCGGAAGACTGGCGCGAGTGTGACGATCAGCGCCCGCCACCAACCGCAGCGCGCCGCTGCTGCTGCGCTAGGCATTCCGCACGTCGTCGAGTCCGACGACGCGTCCGTGCGCGCTGCGGCTCGCGCCCGACGACCTGACATCGTTCTCGAAACCGTCGGCGGCATGGCCAACACGCTCGAGCTCGGCCTCCGCATCGTCCGCTCCGGGGGGCGCATCGTCGCCCTCGGAAAGTTCAGCCGCCCGATTACCCTAGACCCCCTCCGGTTCCTGATGAAGGAGGTCAGTATCGTGTCGTCGATGACCTACAGTCGGAAGGAGCCACAAGCCGACTTCACCACCGCGCTCGAGCTACTCGCCGCCGAGCCCGCACGCCTCGCCACGCTCGTGACCCACCGCGTACCGTTGGTCGATGTCGACCAGGCTTTCGCCCTTGCCGCCGACAAGACCAGCGGGAGCATCAAAGTCGTCGTGCAGGTGTAGGCCCGAACCGCGCGCGCCCCCGGGCTGCGTGTAGCAGCGTGGCATGCCCGCTGAGAATCGAGCGCCGAGCGCGGTGGGAGGAGTCGCACGCAGGCCCCGCGTCGTCGCCGGGCTGCGTGTGGCGGTGTTGACGTAGCCGAGTTCCGAGCCTGAGACCGCGCCACGCGCTCCGATCCCGCTGCAAGCCCACACGCGCGCGACTCTCCGAGGACATGGGGCACGCCTGCGCCAGTCTCAGCGAGTGCAGTGAGGGCAACGTCCCATCAGCCGCCGATCCGATCGCATGCGTCATCGCGGGGATAGGCCAACCTCTCGCAAGCTCCTCGATCTACGGAAGTGGCGCCGCCATGGCGTGCGTCCGACAATCCCATCGAGGTTGCGTCCGCACCCCTCCTCGGGAAGATCGACGAAGGCTCCGGCGAGCTCACCGGCGGCATGCTGAAAACCAGGTGCCCGGCCTTTCGCAAGTGAGGTCCCGGACCGTTCAGGGGAGATTCCCCACAGCATGCGGGAGCCCCGGTGGCTCGGCCTCTCGTAGGCTCGCGCTCGGCCCGTTTACTCTTGACATCGACCACAGAGCCCTCTAAGGTAGCCCTTTCAAGATGCGAAAACACAAGCGAGGCACGCTGCATCTTCCCGACCCGCCGCGTTGGGGGGGACGACGCGCCGGCGCCGGCCGAAAGCCCGGCGCGAATCCCGGCCTCGCGCATCGCAGTCGCCCGAGCTTCGCGTCGCTCCCCGCCCACGTCACCCTGAAGGT
>JAJCZP010000075.1 GCA_029262315.1 Deltaproteobacteria bacterium
TACGGCTGCTCTCGTGTCGAAGGGGGGACAGATCCTGAGCCGGGACAACTTAGGCCACCCCGATCCTGAAACTAGGACACTGTGGGGCAAAGTCGGACACCACCTTCAGGTGTTTGCCGCGGTGCATCTAAGGACTTTTTCTTCTTGACTCTCAGGTATGAACCACGTACTTACCGCCGCGGTAGTGGACGGCGGAGCTGGTGGTTGTGCCTGCATCGCGACCAGGGTATCCCGTCGGAATGTACGGGTTGGACTTTGGGCGCCTGGTAGTTCGAGGTCGAGAGAGTCTTTGCCGTCCGTTCCGCACATCAATAATGGCGTCGCCCGCAATGACGAGACTGCCACTAATGGTCGCACCAACGGCAACGGACGGTCCTCGGAAATCCTCGAATTCTCCGGCTCGTCGGATGACACCATCGGCGAAGCAGTACGACAGGCTCTGGCGTGCGCATCTCGCACGCTCCCGACACTGCATGGCGCTGGCGTTCGGGTGATTCCGCAGATGGTGTTCGATCAGAGCGCTCCTCGCTTCCGCGTCACCCTCCGCGTCACCGCAGCACCTGCGACCCCCCCATCGCAAACCGATCAATCGCAAACGACGTCACACACGCCGTAGGCCGATGCCGAGATCGCCCGCGACCGCCCACGAACCGCGAGTGTGGCGGGACGCAGCGGATGCGGCCGCGGTGTGTATTGGCACGTGGATAACCGCCGTAAGTTCCGACCCTCACGAGGGAAAGCGGCTTATCCACAGCTGTCGACAACTACCCCTGGAGGGCTGAGGACCGGATGACAACGACAAACGGAAGAGATCCCTCTGAGGCGCTGCAATCGTTCTGCAACGACGCCGCACGCCAGGTCCACGGTCTGGAAACGCGACTACGCACCCTGCTTGCCGGCGCCGAGCCGGAACCCAGTCTGGCCCTCTTCGAAGAGACCGTGCAGTCCTCGCTAGAACTCGCGAAGCTGTTGCTGGACGCTGGCAACCGCGGACAGCACGGCACCCTGTTGGCGCATCGACCCCTGCTCCGCGCCATTGCCGCTAGTCGGCGTTGAGCGGCGCCCTCCCGACAGTCGGCATGGGGCAACCAACGCCCCTGACGAAGCCCGGGAGGGCTAACGCCCCGACTGAACTCGGCGTGAGGCGGCGCCCGGCTTACTGTCGCGTGATCGGGTAGTTCGGCTCGCCGGCGCAGTAGGCACAGCGGCACAGACCGCGTAGCTCGTCGGCGACGTACAGCGTCTCGTGCCCATCTCCCCAGCGCAGGAAGATGGTCTGCTCTCCGATTTGCTGCAGATCCGCCACTTCATGCCGCGCGCTCCCCGCCCCGGAGCCGTCGGATGAACCGCGGGACGCGGTACAGTCCTCGCACGGACAATGCGCGCGCAGTTCGCGCAGCGGCAGGATACTGTCGTGGGTATCCGAGAACAGGACGCCGAGCGCGTAGCGCCCGACGGGGTGGAGCTTTGTGACGAGGAGGGTCGCCATGATCCTGCGATCGTCTACCATGGGCGATCGTGGCTTGACAGCGCGCCGATCTGAACGCGAGGATGCCTGCATGCGCGTCTGGGCTTCGTTGCTCGTCGTTGCGCTTGCCGCCGCCGTGCCAGGTAGCGGGAGGGCCGAGCCCGTCGACGCTCCGAGCCCGCCGGCGGAGGTAGCCGAACGCGGCGCCACGGCGGCACTGCCGACCATCACACCCCGCCAGGCCCCGGACCATGCTGGCGAAGACGTCCTCGTCGAGGGCCGGGTACACGCCGTGCACGTCTCGCAACTCGCAACGGTGCTGGCATTCGCTCCGAACTTCGCCGGATTCACCGCAACGATTCACGTCGCGGATCTGGCTCGGTTTCCCAAGAATATCCACAAGACGACACTCGACCGCTCGGTGCGGATGCGCGGCCGCATTCGCACATACCGGGGCCGCACCGAGATGACGCTCAGCGATCCATCGCAGCTCGTCGTCCTCGACGCCCCTGAGGTACCGAAAGAGACGGCGCCCACAGTCTCGACTGCCCTGGCCGAAGAGCTCCGTGCCACCCTGGCACGGATCGAGACCCGCCTGGACGACTTCGAGCACCGCCTGGCAGCGATCGAGCAACACCCGGTCGCGCCAGCCGCGCGCGAACGAGCGGACGAACTCGTGGTCGGCATGCCCGCCAGCGCCGCCGAAGCCGCCCTCGGCGCGCCGTTGGAGGAACTCGGCGATTCGAGCGGCAGACGCGTCTGGCTCTACGAGAACGGACGCAGCCTCACGTTCGATGCCTCCGCCCGGCTGGTTGCGTGGAGCGGGTTCTAACTGAGGAAATCGACCAGGATGCGATTCACGACGTCCGGCTTCTCCTGGTGCACGAAGTGCCCGGCACCGGGAACGATCTCCATCCTGAGGCCCTTCGGGTAGACATCGCTCATGCCTTCGAGAAGCTGCGACCGCATCAGGGCATCATCGGCGCCGTGAATCATGAGGCCCGGGACTTCGATCGGTGCCCCGAACATCTTGGCCTGGAGCTCCACCAACGCGGGGTCCTGTTTGCCCGAGCCGAGCTGAGCCCGGTAGTACGCCAAGGCCGCATCGAGCACACCGGGCTTTCGGAACGTCGCCTTCACCAACTCCATCTCGTCGGCAGGCCAACGCCAACCGGGCGACCAGTCACTCCAGAGATGCTCGATGAAGGCGAAGTCATCGTGGGCAACGGCAACCTCGGCGAACGGGTGCTGAAAGAAAAACATGTACCAAAAGCGCTTCTGCTGGTCGTAGCTCGTCATGAACGCTCCGGCCATTTGCGGGCCGTACGGTACGGCGCTCGTGATCAACGCGCGAAGCCGCTCCGGCGCAGCGAGGGCCGCGCCGTACGCGGCCAGCGCACCCCAGTCGTGGCCGTAGACGACCGCGTCGTCGTAGCCGAGCGCCTCGATGATCGCGAGGATGTCCATCGCCTGCGTCGCCGTTTGGTAGCACCCGTCCGACGCGGGATCGGTCGGCGCATACCCGCGGGTAAATGGCGCGACCACACGAAAACCCGCAGCGGCGAGGACGGGCATCTGGTAGCGAAAGGTCCGGGCGTGATCGGGAAAACCGTGAAGGCAGAGGACCAACGGGCCTTCGCCCTCTTCCAAGGTGTGAAAGGTCAGACCACGCGCCTGCACCGTGCCCGCCTTCACGATCCGCTCCTGCTAGCCGCCACCTGATCCATATCGCCGCGACTCTAGCGCGGCGCCCATCCACACGCGAGCACGACAGCGCCATGCCCTGCCAGGTTCGGTGGCCGACGTCCCACCGCTCCGTTAGAGTATCGGGGGCCGTGCCTTCTCCCACCAATACCGATCCCGCTTGGAGAGTGAACATCCTCCCCGGTCTCGCCGAGGTCGACCCTGTCGCCTGGGATGCCCTGGTCGGTGACGCCGGTCCCTTTCTCGAATGGGGCTGGCTGGCGTCCCTTGAGGAAGCCGGCTGCGTCACGGCTGAGACCGGGTGGCTTCCGCAACACCTCGCGTTGTACGAAGGCGACCGCCTCATCGGCGCCTGCCCGCTCTACGTGAAGGGACACAGTCAGGGCGAGTTCGTGTTCGACCACGGCTGGGCGGACGCGGCGCAGCGTGCCGGGCTCACCTACTACCCGAAGCTGCTAGTCGCGGCCCCATTCACACCGGCAAGCGGCGTGCGCTTGTTGTCCCTCCCCGGCGTCGATCGCTCGAGCGTCATGCGAGCGCTCGGCGCCACCTTGCGGCGCCTGTGTCAGGAAGGCCCCTTCTCCTCGGTCCACGTCAACTTCTGCGCGCCCGATGAGGTCGAAGAACTCGCCCACGTCGGCTTCGAACGGCGCACCGGACATCAGTTCCAGTGGATCAATCGAGACAGGGGGTCTTTCGACGACTATCTGAACGCGTTCCGGAGCAAACGCCGCAACCAGATCAAGCGCGAACGACGGGAACTCACCGCCCAGGGCATAACGATCACGGCGTATCAGGGCACCGAGATCCCCGACGAACTCTTCGATCCGATGTTCGATCTCTACACGACCACGGTCGACAAGTTCCATTGGGGGCAGCGCTACCTGAATCGCCCGCTGTTCGATCTGCTCCGCCGTCGCTGGAAGCACCGGCTGTGCTTCATCGTTGCCCGACGTGGCGAACAACTGGTCGCGGGCACCTTCAACGTCCGCAAAGGCCCTGTGCTCTACGGGCGCTATTGGGGGGCGTTCGAGGAGCTGCGGCACCTCCACTTCAATGTCTGCTACTACGCCGCGATTGAGCTTTGCCTCCGCGAAGGGATCACCCGCTTCGAGCCCGGCGCGGGCGGCGGGTTCAAATACCTCCGCGGCTTCGACGCCCAACCGACCGACAGCATGCACTACGTCGACGACCCTCGGTTGGGAGACGCCATCCGCCGCTACCTCGCCCACGAGCGCAGCGCGAACGCCGACGAGATCGCCTGGCTCGACGAGCGAAGCCCCCTCAAGCGTTAGGGGGGATCGCGTGGCACGGCCTTCTCAGTCGGCCGTGTCGTCCCCGGAAGCCGCCGCCGCTGGAGCCGCGGGTGCCGCCTTGCCTCGCGGCCGACGCTCCGGCGGCGGACCGTAGGTGAACGTGAGCCCGTCATCGGCAGCGTCGATCTCGACTTTTCCACCATCGCGGAGTCGACCGAACAGAATTTCGTCCGCCAGCACACGCTTGATCTCCGTCTGAATCAGCCGGGCCATCGGACGGGCACCGAAGGTGACGTCGTAGCCGCGCTCGGCCAGATAGCGGCGCGCCGCGGCCGACGCCTGCAAGAACACCCGCTTCTCGTTCAGCTGGGCGTCCAACTCGAGGAGGAACTTGTCGACGACCTGCTCGACGACCTCGAGCGGCAGGGTCCCGAACTGAATCACGCCGTCCAGTCGATTCCTGAACTCCGGACTGAACAGGCGCTCGATCGCCTTCTGCCCCTTGTCGGCGTTCGAGCGTCCGCCGAAACCAATCGGCGCGGCCGCCATCTCCTGGGCGCCGGCGTTCGTCGTCATGGTGAGGATCACGTTCCGGAAGTCGGCCTTGCGCCCGTTGTTGTCGGTGAGCGTGGCGTGATCCATGACCTGGAGCAGAACGTTGAAAAGATTCGGGTGCGCCTTCTCGATCTCGTCGAGTAACAGCACCATGTGTGGCGTCTTGCGAACCGCGTCGGTGAGCAGCCCGCCCTGATCGAAGCCAACGTACCCTGGGGGCGCGCCGATGAGACGTGAGACCGTGTGCGCCTCCATATACTCGCTCATGTCGAACCGTTCGAAACCGATCCCCAGGGCCGAGGCGAGCTGGCGCGCGACCTCGGTCTTTCCGACACCGGTGGGTCCAGCGAACAGGAACGAGCCCACCGGCTTCTCAGGCTGCCCGAGTCCGGCTCGGGCGAGTTTGATGGCGGAGGCCAAGGTGGTGATTGCTTCGTCCTGACCGAAAACCGTCAGCTTCAAGTCGCGCTCGAGTACGCCGAGTCGCTCCCGATCAGACACCGACACGCTGCGCGGTGGGATCTGCGCAATGGTCGAGACGACGTACTCGATATCCTTCGTCCGCACCGTCTTCTTGCGCTGGGCGGCGGGGGCCATCTGCGCATTCGCACCGGCCTCGTCGATGACGTCGATCGCCTTGTCGGGCATGAACCGATCATTGATGTGCTTGGCCGAAAGCTCTGCCGCCACTCGAATCGCGTCGCGCGTATACGTCACGCCATGATGGGCCTCGTAACGATCCTTGAGCCCCTTCAGAATTTCGTGACTCTCCTCGACCGACGGCTCTTTGACCTCGATCTTCTGAAAGCGACGCGCCAACGCGCGGTCGCGTTCGAAGTAGCTCTTGTAGTCGTGGTAGGTCGTCGCGCCGATGCAACGGATCTCTCCGGATGCCAGTGCGGGCTTCAGGATATTGGAGGCGTCCAGCGACCCGCCGCTGGTCGCACCGGCACCTACGACCGTATGGATCTCGTCGATGAACAGAATGCTGCCGGGTTCCTTCATCAACGCCGCCAGGACGGCCTTCAGGCGTTGCTCGAAATCCCCGCGAAAGCGCGTCCCGGCCAGAAGCGCGCCCATATCGAGCGCGTAGATCTTGGCGTCCTTGAGGGTCGGAGGCACGCGCCCCTCGTGCACCTGCAACGCCAGCCCCTCCGCGAGCGCCGTCTTACCGACGCCTGCCTCGCCGACGAAGATCGGATTGTTCTTTCGGCGGCGACACAGCACCCGTGCGGTCCGGGCGAGTTCCTCACTCCGGCCGATCAGCGGGTCGATCTTGCCGGCAACCGCCTTGGCAACGAGATCGACCGCGAACAACGCCAGCGGATCCTTCTTCGATCCTGCAGTCTCGTCACCATCCTCGTCCTGGGTGTCCTCTTCGGCCAGATCCGACGGCTCCTCGGCGATTTTGGACACGCCGTGGGACACGAAACTCACCACGTCGAGCCGAGTCACGCCCTGCTGCTCCATGAGATAGGCCGCATGGCAATCCGGCTCGCGAAAGATCGCGACCAGAACGTTTCGTCCGAGGATCTCGTCCTTCCCCGCCGACTGGACATGCGCCGCTGCCCGTTGAATGACACGCTGGAACGCCAGGGTCTGCTGAGGACCGACATCGGTCCCCTCGGGCAGTGTCTCGAGTTCGTCGTCGAAGAACGTCTCGAGGGCCACCTTCAGCGCATCGACGTCGCCGCCGCATTGCCGGATGATCTCCCGCGTATCGTCATCATGGAGCAACGCATAGAGGACGTGCTCGATGCACAGGAATTCGTGGCGGCGCGTCCGTGCTTCGCTGACGGCAAGCGCCAAACTCACTTCGAGCTCACGGCTGATTCTCATTAGGCCTCTTCCATGCTGCAGCGAAGCGGAAACTCGTGGGTCCGCGCCAGGCTCTCCACCTGAGCGATCCGACTCTCCGCGATCTCGCGTGTGTAGACGCCGGCCACACCGCTCCCACGGGTATGGATGTGCAGCATGATCTGCGTCGCTTCCCCCTCCGAATGATGAAAGACACCCTGCAGCACGTAGACGACGAACTCCATGGTGGTGTAATCATCATTGTGCAGCAACACCTTGTACTGTTTCGGCTTCTTGAGCTTGCGCTCGGTGCTCGTATCGAGGGCGACATCCCCCTCATCGGCCCTGCGTTTCGTCCGGTCGGCCATCAGGGCTCATCATAGCACTGGCGCACCGGGGAAAAAACGCACCCCGGTCATCGGCAGACGAACGCGGTTCCGTAGTATACAGTAGACCCCCATGAGAATTCGCGATCTCTTCGACCGCGGCCAGCCGGTATTCTCCTTCGAGTTCTTCCCGCCAAAGACGGATGTCGGGGAGCAAAAGCTACTCGAGACCGTGCATCGCCTGAAAGAACTCGAGCCCAGCTATGTCTCGGTGACGAAGACCGGCGCCAAGCCCGCCGAGAAAACCGTCGAGCTCACCGCGCGGCTGAAACACGAGGTCGGGATCGAGGCGATGTCGCACATGACCTGCGCGACCGCGGGTCGCGAGGAGATGGGACGCATCTTCTCGCTCATTCGTGATGCGGGTATCGAGAACGTCCTCCCACTCCGCGGCGATCCACCCCAAGATCAACCCCATTTCGTCCGACCACCCGATGGATTTCGCTACGCGACCGAGCTGATCCAGTTCATCCGCGAGCGGGACTTCGGATTTTGCCTCGCCGGTGCCGCCTATCCGGAAAAGCACCCCGAGGCGGCCTCCGATGAAGAAGATCGCCAGCACCTGAAGGAAAAAGTGGACGCCGGATCGGAGTTTCTCATCACCCAGATGTTCTACAGTAACGAGCACTATTTCCGATTCGTCGCGTCGACCCGGGCGCTGGGCATCGACGTGCCGATCGTGCCCGGCATCATGCCAATCACCAACGTGGCTCAGATCGAGCGCATCGCCGCCATGTCGGGCGCGCTCATCCCGCAGGCGCTCCAGAACGATCTCAATGGGGTTCGCAACGACAACGACGCGGCCGAGGCCATCGGGGTCGAGTTCGCCGTTCGACAGTGTCGTGAACTCCTCGATGGAGGCGCTCCAGGACTCCACTTCTACACGTTGAACAAATCACCAGCGACGTCGGCGATTCTCCGCCAGCTGCGCGCTGATCGCGACGCGAGCTAGATCGCCGCGGTCAGGTCAGCGCGTCGGCGACGGCGGTGGGGCCAATCGCCGCGCGAAGCAGCGTCAACAAGAAGCGGTGCACCTGCTCCGGCGGCCGGTGCATGAACTTCATTTGCGCGATCAGGTGCCAGGCCCCGACGATGATGGCGGCGGTATCCTCGGTATCGATCTCCGCGCTGATCGAGCCCTCGCGCTGTCCACGTGCCAGCACGCTGGCGAAGTAGGCCACCTGCCCGTGCTGGAGCCGAACGAAAAGCGGCCACATTTCTTCGCGCACGGAGGCACTCCACTCGAGCAGGATGCGGGCGTAGTCGGGGTCGCTATCGATCGAGGAGACAAACGCGATCGCCGCGTCCAGAATAACGCGTGGGGCGGGAATCTCCGGGCGATCGTAGCGATTGGTGGTGGTCCGATAGAATCGTGCCACCTCGCCCAGCACCGCATGCATCAGGTCACTGCGGGTCTTGAAGTAGGCGAAAACCGTCGGGACCGCGACGCCGGCCGCCGCAGCCACGTGCGCGTGCCCTCCCCGACCAATGCCGCGCTCGGCGAATACGTGGACGGCACAGCGCAGGAGTTGTTGCCGGCGTGCCTCGGGATCCAGACGCTGCGCTCGTGGGCGCCCGTCGACCTTCTGCCGTCCCATGACGCTCGATCCTGCCAGATAAAGTGCAGTCTGTCAGTAGCAGGAGTTGACGCAATGCGGCATTGAGAAACCTCGATTCCCCGGCTTGGAAACTTGACAAGAAAACAAGCCTATTGATAGGTCTATCACGATCTTGCGCGTGCCGATGGCAGTGCTCGCCGACCAAGGAGTTCGTCATGAAGATGGATAGCTACGCCCTCCCCGTAGAGACCGACACCTGGGCCGTCGATACTGATGCCGTCACTACCGTGTTCGACTGGGACTATGCGGACAGTCGCGAAAAAATGGCCCGGCTCTACCAGAAGGGAAAGGATCTCCAGTGGGACTCCGGCCGGCGCATAGATTGGTCGCGTGAGATCGAGCCCAGCAATCCGCTGGGCGTGCCCGACCAGTTCATCCCGATCTACGGATCGCGCGTCTGGGATCGGCTGACCGACGAAGAGAAAGGCCATGTACGCCAACACATGGCGGCGTGGCAGTTCTCACAGTTTCTGCATGGCGAGCAGGGCGCGCTCATCTGCACCGCCAAGATCGTCCAGACCGTACCCGATCTCGACGCGAAGTACTATGCGGGAACCCAGGTCATGGACGAAGCCCGGCACGTCGAAACCTACTCACGCTACCTCCGCGAGAAGCTGGAGATGGCCTATCCGATCAATCCGCATCTCGGCACCCTGCTCGATCAGGTCATCCGCGAGTCGCGCTGGGATTTCACCTACCTCGGCATGCAGATCATCATCGAAGGCCTGGCCTTGGCAGCGTTCGCGACCATTCGCGACAACGCCACCGAACCGACGGCGCGGGAGATCAACGCCTACGTCATGCAGGACGAGGCCCGCCACGTCGCCTTCGGCCGACTCGCCCTCCGCGACTATTACCCACAGTTGACCGATGCCGAGCGTCGCGAGCGCGAGGAGTTCGCCGTCGAGGCGTGCTACCTCATGCGCGACCGCTTCTTGGCCGAGGAGGTGTGGCTCAACCTCGACTATGACGGCAAAGAGTGCGTCCGCTACATGCGCGAGTCGGCATTCATGCAAGGCTTCCGAAAGGGCCTGTTCAGTCGGATCGTCCCGACGCTCAAAGATATCGGGCTCTGGGGGAAGAAGGTCCAGGATGCGTTCGTCGACATGGGCGTCATGGAGTACTCGACGATCGATCCCGACCAGGCCAACGCGGAAGATGAATCCGTGGCCTTGCAGCTGGAGCGGGAGTTGCACGGCGCGCAGCCCCGGCCATAGCCCCCTGCGGGGGCGGCCCGAGAGTTGACCGAGGCAGCCCCCGCATCTAGACATGGCGCGAATGGATAAACCACGCGTCGTCATCACCGGCATGGGTGGGGTCACACCGATTGGCATCGGTGTCGAGGCAATCTGGGAGAGCGCAACCGCCGGGCGATCGGGGATCGGACCGATCACGATTTGGGATGCGTCGAAGCAGCTCTGCCGGATCGCCGGCGAGGTACACGGCTTCGACCCAGCCCAGTACATGCGGGCCAAACACGTGCGCCGCATGGACGACTTCTCTCGCTACGCGGTCGCATCGGCCGTCATGGCGGTCGAGGATGCGAATCTCGTCATCGAACCCGACCGGGCGCGCCGGATCGGCGTGCTCCTGGGCAACAACTGCGGCGGAGCCCGCACGATCTTTAAGACCGTCTCCGACTTCCACAAGGAGGGTCCTGGATCGGTATCGCCTTTCTACATTACGGCCATCACCAGCAACATGGCCTCAGCACAGGTGGCCCTCAGACTGCAGGTGCGTGGCCCGAACTTCACCATCGGGAACGCGTGCGCCTCAGGCGTAAACGCGCTTGGCGAGGCCTGGCGCTACCTGCGGGACGGCACCTGCGACGTCATGTTGGCGGGCGGCACCGACGCTCTCATCGATCCGACCGAGATCGCGGGCTTCGCGAACTCGCGCGCGGTGACCTTGCAGAACGACGAGCCCGAAAAAGCGAGTCGGCCCTTCGACAAACACCGGGACGGTTTCGTCCTCTCCGAGGGCGGGGTCGTCATGGTCGTCGAGTCGCTCGATCACGCCCAGGCACGGGGTGCGAAGATCTACGCCGAGATCGTCGGCTACGCGACCGGCAGTGAGGCCTTTCACATCGCCGCGCCACTACCCGATGGGGTTGGCGTAGCGGCCTGCATGGTTGCCGCCATCGAGAGTGCTGGTGTCGCGCCCGAAGAAATCGACTACATCAACGCCCACGCCACCTCGACGCCGATCGGGGACCGCAACGAGACCATGGGTATCAAGCTCGTGTTCGGCGACCACGCATCCCGGATACCCATCAGTGGATCGAAATCGATGACCGGCCATATGATCGGGGCCTCTGGTGCGCTCGAGACGATGCTCACCGCCCTGACCCTACAAACGGGAACGATCACGCCCACCATCAACCTCGACCACCCCGATCCCGAATGCGATCTCGACTACGTGCCCCACACCGCGCGCACGGCCGACCCGCAACTGGCGCTGACGAACTCATTCGGCTTTGGCGGCGCGAACGCCTCGATGGTACTACGCAGGTGGAACGGCTGAGCACGCGCGTCGCCGCGGTGCTGGTGCTGCTCCTTCTGGCACCGACGAGCGCACGCGCAGCGCCGCTGCTCGAAAACGGCGCGCTCCTCGACGGCAGCGGATCGCAGCCCGCCGGTTGGCGCCCGGATGCCTGGAGCGCCGATGGGAGCCGCTTCGGCTGGCAGACCGACGACGACCGCGGCATGCTCGTCATCGCGAACCCCGTCGCCAACGACGCGCGCTGGTGCCAGACCGTCGCCATCACACCGGGCAACACGTATCGAATATCGGCCGAGGTCCGAACCGAGGATGTCGGAACGGCAAGCGCGGGAGCCTTCATTTCGGTGGAGCCCCGTATCGGACACAGTAGGCTCCTCGACGGGACGAGCAACTGGCAACCGCTGGACGTCATCGTGCAGGCGACCGGCCCCGAACGGCAGTGGGACGTCTGCGTGCGACTCGGAAGCAATGGCAGCCTCAACACGGGGAGCGCCTGGTTCCGCAACATCGCTATGCTCCTCGTCCGTGAGGGCAGTCCCGCGCCACGCGGACCGTCACTGCTTACGCTCGCGTCACAGTGGATCGGCCGGACTAGCTGGGCGAGCTTGACGCTTCCGCTCGTTGCCGGCTTCGTGCTCGCGTTCGGGCTCGGGCTCTTCAATCGCCGGCCCCGTCCACAGAGCCGTTCACTGAAGTCATGACGACCAAGGCGCGCGCCATCGTACAAGAGGCTCCGCGTCGGCTCGCGTTGCGCGAGTTCCCGATCCCCGACGTCACCGCCGACAGCGCCATCCTACGCATCGAGGCCTGTGGCATCTGCGGCAGCGACGTCGAACAGTTCACCGGCACACTCCCCGTCCCCTTCCCCGTCGTACCGGGACACGAGCCCCTCGGCATCATCGACAAGATCGGCGATCAAGCCGCCGCACGCTGGGGAGTCGACATCGGCGACAGAGTCGCCGTCGAGACGCTGATACCCTGTGGCTACTGCCGCGCCTGTATCGGCGGTCGATATCACGTGTGCCGCGCCCGCGGCGGCCTGTTCGCGCACGGATACGTGCCAACCACGAACGGCCCCGGGCTCTGGGGCGCGTACGCCGACTACATGTACCTCGATCCGCACTCGATCGTGCACCGGATGCGGAAAGATCTGCCCGCGAACTTGGCGGTCATGTTCAACCCGCTCGGAGCTGGCTTCCGCTGGGCGGTCGAGATTCCGCGGACGGGCCCCGGGGACATCGTCCTCATCCTCGGGCCGGGTCAACGCGGCCTCGCGAGCGTGATCGCCGCTCGTGCCGCGGGTGCCGACCAGATCATCGTCACCGGCCTCACGAGCGATGCCGCCAAGCTCGCGCTCGCGCTCGAGTTCGGCGCCGATCATGTCATCGATGTCGAAACTGAGAACGCACGCACGCGCGTGAAGGAACTCACCAATGGCCAGGGCGCAGACGTGGTCGTCGAGGTATCGTCGTACGCGACGACACCCATCGCCGAGGCGCTGCACTACGTGGCGACCGGCGGCCGCATCGTGCTGGCCGGGGTAAAGGGCTTCAAGCCCGTCCCGGATTTCATCAGTGATCTCATCGTGGTGAAGGAAGCCACCGTCCTCGGAGCCTTTGGCGTCACGACCCGTGCCTATGACGCCGCGATCCGTCTCATCGAGTCCGGCACCGTCCCACTCGCACGCATGCATACACACGACTTCGCCCTCGAAGAGGCCGAGCTCGCCATCGAGACGCTCGCGGGCAACGCGCCGGGCGCTGCCAGCATTCATTCGTGCCTCCTCCCAGAACGCCTCACGACTCCAGCGACTTGACTCATGGACGCAGCACGGACACCGTCCCACCATGCAGTGCGTCCAATGCAGCGCTGAGCTGATCGCCGGAAAGCAGTTCTGCCACGTCTGTGGCACTCGTGCCGGCGAGACGTGCCCACAATGCAATAGCATCGTGCAAGCGGGGTTCCGGTTCTGCCCCGAATGCGGCACACCGATTGACGCCGCCCCACCCCCTCCTTCAGCGCCCACGCTCGAGCATCGGCTCGCGGATATGAGCCGCCACATCCCTGATCGACTAGCGGAAAAGATTCGGGCCACGCAGAGCTTGGTCACCGGAGAGCGCAAGTTGGTCACGGTCATGTTCTGTGACCTCGTCGGGTCGACGGCGATCGCCGAAGGGCTCGACCCCGAGGAGTACCGCGACCTCCTCGAAGGTTATCTCGAGATCGTGTTCCGCGAGGTCTACGCCGTCGAGGGAGTGGTCAACCAACTCGCCGGCGACGGCGTCATGGCATTGTTCGGCGCACCGATCGCACACGAGGACGCGCCCTACCGGGCAGTCTATGCGGCGCTCGCGATCCGCGACGCGCTTCACGACATGAAGCGGCGCAAGGATGCGAAGGACCAACTCGATCTGCAGGTACGCATCGGCGTGCATACAGGACCCGTGGTGCTCGGCGGTGTCGGCAACGATCTCAAGATGGACTACACGGCCATCGGCGACACCACCAACCTCGCATCGCGGCTCCAGACTGCCGCCGAGCCGCGTATGGTGCTGATCAGCGAGGCGACCCAACGACTCGTCCGTGGGTTCTTCCGGATGGCGCCCGGACGGCGCCTCCAGGTCAAGGGCAAGAGCGATCCGGTCACCGCATTCGAAGTATGCGGGCTGAGTGACACGACCACCCCGATGGCGATCGCCGAAGCCCGTGGTCTGACGCCGTTGGTGGGTCGCGAGAACGAGCTTGCGCAACTCGCGGCGTGCTACGATCGTATCAAGGCAAACTTCACTCAGATCGTCGCCATCGGCGCCGAGGCGGGCAGCGGCAAATCGCGACTGCTCTACGAGTTCAGGCAGCGATTGGCCGACGAGCCGACGGTCATCCTCGAAGCTCGATGCTGGGCCATGACCCAGAACGTGCCGCATGCACCCTGGATCAGCATGCTCCGCGACTACTTCGAGCTCGCCCCCGGCGAAGACCCCACCATCGCGTGCGCGAAGATCGATCGGAAACTCACTCCGCTGGGTGCCGGCGCCGCTGAAACGAAGGAGACACTTTGCAGGATGCTCTCGCTCGAGGCGGAGGACGCCGTGCAACACGAGCTCCCCGAGGACGAGCGCAAGCGTCAGACCTTCGAAGCCGTCGGATTGCTGCTCGCGCTCATTGCCGGGCAGAACCCCCTGATCATCATCATCGAGGATCTACATTGGATGGACGCACCGTCACGCGAGATGCTCGATCTCGCGGTCGGCACGATGTGCGACGGCGCCGAAATGGTGGTCATTACGCATCGCCCGGATCACCAACCATTCTGGCGTACGCGCGCGGCGTTCACCCAGATCAATCTCCTTCCGCTATCCGATGCCGAGATGGTCCAGATCATCCGCACCATCGCCGGCGGGCAGTTGCCGGACGAACTCGAACGGGGGATCCTCGCCAAAGCAGAGGGTAACCCATTCTTCACCGAAGAGATCACCCGCGCGCTCGTGGAAGAAGGCTATCTCCTCCGGAGCGACGGCCAGATCCGCGTCACACGCCCGCCCTCCGAAATGCGCCTTCCGGGCACGGTCGAAGAGGTCGTCGGTGCCCGTCTCGATCGCCTCGACCCGCCGGCCAAACGCACCGTTCAGGTCGCGTCGGTCCTGGGGCGCCAATTCCAGCGCGCGCAGCTCGAGACGACGCTCGCCGGCGAGAACATCGACGTCGCCGCGGCACTCTCCCTCCTCGAAGAGCGTGGGATCATCCACCGGAAGGCGGTACTCACCAGTGACGAGTATCGCTTCGGGGAGAGCCTGACGCAGGACATCGCGTACGAGAGCCTTCTCCTGCGCCAACGCCGGGAACTCCATACGCGAATCGGCACGATGCTCGAGAGCATGCCGGGCGACTCCGTCGCGTCGCGCTCCGCCCTGATCGCACATCATTTCTCCCGCACCGACGACCGCGCCAGGGGTCTCGCCGCACTGCTTCAGGCCGGCGCCGATGCCGAGGCGATCCCCGCGTTTCCCACGGCCGCCGGATTCTACGAGCAGGCGTGGGATTTCGCGCGGGAGATGCTGGCGACGGACGATACCAGCGATGCCACCGCGCGCCAGGCACTCGAAGCCGCGCGCGGCCTCACGCGCATGCTGGTGCTGTACGGGTGGTCCAACGATGCGTACGACCTTTCCGAGATCGGCCAGGAAGCGCGCACCTTGGCCGAGCGGCTTGCCGACGACAATGCGCTCGTCACCGTCCTCACGCTCTGGGGTATGGGACTCACAAGTTCCGGACGCGAGCGCTACGACGAGGGTGTCGCTCTGATTCGGGAAGCCGACGAGGCAGCCCACCGGCTGCCCGATCCACTGGCGGCGATCCGTACCGGACGGGCGATCGCCTGGGCCGCCATGTTCGACGGGCAGTTCGACGAGGCCCGTCGACGGCTCGCAGACGCGGTGCAGGCCCTCGAGCGCCTCGATACAGATCAGGGCGCGGATATCTATCTGAGCGCGCTCTTCATCCGTGACCGCATTCGTCTCCACCACGACGATCTCACAACGCCGGAATCGAGTCAGCGGACGCTCGAGTTGGCTCGCGAGAAGGGCAATCGCACGGTCCAGGCTGCCTCGGCAACCACACTCGCCATGATCGCCTTCTTTCGTGCCGACTATGCGCGGGCGCGTGAGCTGGCGGAACGGTCCCTCGCGATCGTCGAGAGCACCGGCAGCCTGGCACAGGTCCGTGCCGTCGTGGCCGTCGCCATCCTGGCGCGGCGCGAACTCGGCGAATCGATGCTCCCGCGCCACACGGAGTTGCTCGAACGGGGACCGGTCGTCGGCGCCGAACCACTCTGGGCGCCGCTCATCATCGAAGCGTTCGCCGCCCTCGACAAGGGCGCCGGCGCCAAACGCTTTGTGATCGCGGCCTACAAAACCTCAGGAGGACGCCTCCGGGACGCCGCGGTTCTAGTGGCGACGGCCGATGCCTTGCGTACGCTCGGCGCAGCCCACGGCGTCGAAGTCGAATCGCGGTACACACGCGCCCACGCACTTGCCGAGCCCCTGCACGCGCGCTCCCTGCTCGCCGCGATCGCCCACGGACGCGGCGCCCTTGCTGCCAGCCGCGGCGAGCCGGCGGCCGCGCTCGTACATTTCCAGGACGCCCGCGCGCGCTACGCCGCGCTGGGCTTTCAGCGATACGTCGACCGTGCCGACATTCTGATCGCGGCCCTTCCCGACGCTGTGCAAGAAACCGCCTGAAGCGCCCCGCACGACAACTCGGCTCACCGATCCTCACCATCGATCACCCGTTGCTCGACAGCGATCGCAAGGGTATGAGCCGTAACCGCGAGGCTGCGCCATCGCGGTCATGGAGGCGGTAATGCCGTACGTCGAGTTGCCCGGAGTGTCACTCTACTACGAGGTTCATGGGAACTCTGGCCCCTGGATCGTGTTCGCGCACGGCGCCGGGGGGAACCATCTCTCCTGGTGGCAGCAGATCCCCACGTTCAGCCAGCACGCGCGCTGCGTCACGTACGCGCAACGCGGCTGGGGACGCTCGATCGCGCCAGCGCCTACACCGAGCGCTTTCGCGACCGACCTGCTCGCGCTGCTCGATCACTTGTCGATCGACGACGCGGTGCTCGTCGGACAGTCCATGGGCGGCTGGTCCGTCCTCGGAGCAGCGCTTGCCGCGCCTGATCGCGTCAACCATCTCGTGTTGACCGGAACCATCGCTGGCCTCTCGGACGATACGACCCTGACCGCGCTGGCGCGCCTGCACGATCCGAGCAAGCCATTCGACGGGCACCTCGCCCTCGCCGCCGACTATCCCGCGCGCCAACCCGAACTCACATTCCTCTACGACGCCATCGCAGCGCTGAATCCACCGCCGACACCACAGTTCATCGGCGCGCTAGTCCGGCTGCAGTACACCGACGACGCGGCCTCACTGCGCGTGCCAACGACCTTCATTGCCGGCGATCGCGACCAGCTGTTTCCACCGGCGCTCATCCAGCGCGCACACGCCATGGTTCCCACCGCCGCCCTGCACTTCGTGCCTGGCGCGGGCCATTCGGTCTACTTCGAGTCCCCAAACGAGTTCAACGCGCTGCTCGCTCCCTGCCTGGTTCGACCCACCTGACGCGCACGCGGGCCTCTAGCAAGAACGCTGCTACAGTTCACCCAGCGCGCCTCGGAGGCGGGGGGCCAACCGCGTACAGCGCTCATCCGTACGCGTGTTCTTGATGGCAAGCGCCAAGGCGCGGCGACTCCCCACGACCACGACGAGACGTCGGCCCCGCGTGATGCCGGTGTACAGGAGATTCCGCTGCAACATGACGTAGTGCTGAGTGTGTAGCGGCATCACGACGCAGGGGTACTCGCTCCCCTGCGCTTTGTGGATCGAGCAGGCATATGCAAGCGCGATCTCGTGGAGCGCACGAAGCGCGTAGCGCACGTCGCGGCCGTCGAAACGCACGAGCACCTCCGCATCGACATCGTCGATACTCACGATCCGTCCAATGTCTCCGTTGTAGACGTCGTGATCATAGTTGTTGCGCAGCTGCATCACCTTGTCTCCCGTCCGAAAGCCGCGCCCTCCGACCTCGCGGCCGCCCGGATTGAGCAAAGCCTGGAGGTCCGCGTTCAAGCGCGCGGCTCCGAGCAATCCCTTGTGCATCGGACTGAGCACCTGAACATCATCGACCGGATCGAGACCGAAGCGCTGGGGGATACGGTGGACCACGAGATCCTTCAATGTCGCGAGAATCGCCTCAGGTTCGGTACGCTCTATGAAGTAAAAGTCCGAGTCCGCGCCCTCCTCTTCCGCCAGAAGGGACTCGCCAGCGTTGACCCGGTGTGCGTTCAACACGATGCGGCTCTCCGCCGCCTGGCGGAAGATCTCGACCAGGCGCACGACCTCGACCCCGCCTGACCGCACCAGATCTCGAAGCACGCTACCCGGCCCCACGGCAGGCAGCTGGTCGCCGTCGCCGACCAGCAACAGGCGGCAGGTATCGGGAAGCGCGTCGAGCAAATGCCGAAAGAGGACGATGTCCACCATCGAGAGCTCGTCGACCATGACGAAGTCGGCCTCGAGGGGTTGGCTGCGATCACGCGCGAAACCCCCGTCTCGTGGGCTGAACTCGAGGAGGCGGTGAATCGTCTTGGCCGGATGCCCCGTCGTCGCCGCCAACCTCCGCGCCGCCCTCCCGGTCGGCGCACACAGTTGCACCCGCGCCCCGCCTACGTCCAAAAGCCCGAGCGCCCCATTGAGCAGAGTCGTTTTCCCGGTGCCCGGGCCACCTGTCAGTACCATCACCTTGCAGGTGAGCGCGCGCCGAATGGCGTCGAGCTGGCGCGCGACGAGTGGGGGATCGTGCTTCTCGGCAAGCCGGGCCAGGCCGGTGTCGAGGTCGATCCCCAGTGTGATCGGCTCCGAGGCACACAGTGCCGCCACCCGCATTGCGGCACCGACCTCCGCGTCGTGCAATTCGCGCAGGTAGACGGCTTCGTCGTTCCCCTCCCAATCGGTTGCCCCGGTCTCCTCCGGCGACAGATCCTCGCAAACCACGAGCAGCTGCGTGCGGCATTCCTCGAGCGCGGCTTCGACCAGCGTGAAATCTATTTCAAGGAGCGCCGCCGCTTGCTGCACCAACCGCTGACGCG
This sequence comes from Deltaproteobacteria bacterium, assembly GCA_029262315.1. Lineage (GTDB taxonomy): Bacteria > Desulfobacterota > Binatia > UTPRO1 > UTPRO1 > JAJCZP01. The sequence goes on from JAJCZP010000075.1 coordinate 18,934, forward strand.
GTGCGAACGCGTGACCCCGATCCGCCCACTGTTCCAGAACATACAGGAGACCCGCCGCGGCTCGTCGCGGCGAGGTCGCCTCGATGCCAACCTCCGCGGCGATCTGGTCGGCGGTCTTGAAGCCGAGCCCTGGAATGTCAGCAACGAGGCGGTACGGGTCCTCGCGCACGATGGCAACCGCCTTTTGCTGATACTTCCGGTAGATCCGCATCGCATGTCCGGTCGAGACTCCATGCGATTGAAGAAACACCATGACCTCTTTCAACGCGCGCTGCTCACTCCATGCGGCCTCGATCCGCGCCCGCCGCACCCGTCCGATCCCCTGAACCTCTGCCAGCCGCTTGGGATCCTCCTCGATGACCGTCAGGGTATCGAGACCGAAGTGGCCCACCAGGCGTTGCGCCATCACCGCGCCAAGGCCCGGGACCAACCCCGAGGCAAGATAGCGCTCGATGCCGAGCAGGGTCGCCGGGGCAACGGTCACGTATCCCTCGGCCGCGAACTGCTCACCGTACCGCCGATCGACCACCCAACGCCCGGTCAATCGTAGGTGCTCTCCGAGTTGGACGCCCAGGAGCGGTCCGACCGTCGTCACGGAGCCCTCACGGTCCGCCACCGCCAACCTGAGTACGCACCAGGCCGTCTCCTGGTTGGCGTACACGATCCGCTCGACCGTCCCTTCTAGGCCGGTCGCGGGCTCGATGTTCCGCTGTTGGTCCCCCATGTGCCCGCGCCCCTTGTGCCGGGTTTCGCGAGCGGGCGCCATCGGCAGGTACCGGGATCGCAGAAACTACGCGGTGAGCTGCTCCTCGCGCCCCGCACCTTCGGGCACCGGCGTCCGCGGGAGCCACACCGTGAAGCGCGTTCCGCGATCGAGTTCACTACTCACGTCGACATGACCGCCGAGCAGCGAACAGTACCGCTGCACGATGAAGAGGCCGATACCGCACCCGTTGCGCGTCTCGCCGTCGGCGGCTTGCCGATAGAGCTCGAAGATGTGCGGCAAGTCTTCGGGCGGAATCCCGCATCCCGTGTCGGTCACTGCGATCACCACGCGCCCGTCGCTGGCTGCTCGGGCTTCGACCGCGATCGACCCCGCGGTGGTGAATTTGCGCGCATTCCCCACCAGATTCGTGACGATCTGGCGAATCTTCAGCCGATCCGTCTCGATCGCGCCGAGCTCGGGCTCTACGCACCAGCGCTCCTCCACCTCCGACGTCGGATGCAAGGCCTGCTCGGTACTTTGCAGCTCCTCGAACAGCGTCGCCAGCACGACCGGCTCGCGATTCACGCGCACACCGGTACTCTCGAGACGTAGCACGCTGAGCGTATCCTCAACCAGGTTCGTCAACACCCCAGCGGCGTGCAGCATACGCTCGAGCACATCGCCATGCTCGCCGATCGGCCGATCGCCATCATCGCGCGCGGTATCGAGAAGGAGTTCTGTATAGCCGAGGAAGATGTTCAGCGGCGTGCGAAGCTCGTGCGACATCATCCCCATGAACATACTCTTGAGACGATCAGCTTCGGTCAGGTGCTCTTTCGCCGCCATCAGGGCGACGTTCTGCGCCGTGAGCTGCTGGACGAACGCTTCGCGCTCGCGCACATACTCTTCTTCGCCGATCACTCGCGCGAGTCGTTCCGCAAAGGTCGACAGGAGCTGCACGTCGTTCTCATCGAAGTTCCGCTCGCGGGAATCCATCACCGCGACCGCACCGACAACTTCGCCGTTCCGGCCGACGATCGGCACGCCCACGTATGAGCAGAGCCCGTGCTCTACGAGAAACGTGTCCTCCGGAAATTCGACCGCCACATTCGTCGTGAGGTACGCACGCCGATCTTCGTGCACGCGTCCGCAGGGCGTTCCCGCGAGCGCCATCTGCGTGCCACGTGTGACGATCCCGTTCTCGTACATTGCCAACATCACGAGATCACCGTCCACGTGTCGCTCGAGCAAGACGAGCGGTACGTCGAGCAACGCCGCCAGCGTCCCCGCCACCCGCTCGGCAACCTGTTCCACCGTACCACCGAGCGTCACTGCGAGCTGATACAGCTCTTTCAGTCGATCGAGCGAGATCCGTAGCTCCTGCTCGGCGCGCTCGCGCTGAGCGACGTCGTGCATGATCGCCTGCACGACCGTCCCCTCAGCAAGCGCCACGAAGCTCACCGCGACGTCGACAGGACGCTCGGAACCATCTGCGCGCACGATCGTCGCGCTCGACGATCGCTCGGCAGCGCCCTCGCCGACGAGATTCGCCAGTCGCGTTCCCGGACGGAAGAGCCATTCGAAGCGGGTCGCCTTCAGGGCGCGCGCGCTCAAACCCGTCAGTTCGTGCGCTCGTCGATTCGCCTCGATGATTCCTCCCGTCGTCGGCTCGACGAGAAAGATGGCGTCCCCCGCCCCCTCGAACAGGGCACCATAGCGCGCGGCCGCATTCTGCTGCGATCGTTCGAGTTCGCTAGCTGCCACGTTGAACGCGCGCGCCATTTCCACGATCTGCCCGTCGATTGCGCCCGTAACAAAGCTCACGCGGCTCGTACCGGCGAGGCGACGCGCGGCCTCGCCGAGATCGATGGCCGCCTGCCGAATCATCCAGGCGTGCATCCACGCCAACGCGACGGTCAATGCCGTCGCCAAGAAAACAATGGCGCTGTGCGCGAGCCACGCATCTTCGAGGTTCGCTGTCAGACGAGGCGCAACCAGGAGCGCGAGCACCGTCGGCGCAGCCAAGATGGCAACGCGCAGGCGGGTATCGACCGTCTGTCCCAAATACGGATCGAGGTCGCGGCGGACCGCCGCCATCCGGAGCCGCTGGCAGGGCGCGGCGATGAGTGCCTCGCTCAGCGTGAACGTCGTCGCCCCGTAAAGCAGCGCCGCGACGATCCCGCCCACGAGCACTGGTCCGACATTCCGCGCGCTCCCCGCCACGATCCACTCCAGCGCCGCCATCCACAAGACGACCAGACCCGAGAGCACGAGCACGAGCGCACCGGCGACCACCGGTGCGGACGGAAGCCAGGTCAGCGCGGACTCGAGCGTAGCTCGTGGGACTGCGTCGGGCCGCACCCGGGGTCCGAAGATCTCGTTCACGGCGTTCACCCAGCGGACCGGCGACCGGAGGTAGGGACTCGCCATGCCTGCCAACAACAGATGGCAGAGCGTGGCCAAAGACAAACCCAGGAGAAACGGCCACCCGAAAATCCACAACGTTCCGGTACCTGCGAAGTCTGCGGTGGCGTAGATATAGAGGGCCCCGTAGATCGCAGCCACCCAGCCCGCGCCTACGGTACGCATCACGATGCCAGCGGCATATGGCACGCGGAGCTTCCCCATGAGGCAAGGTGGAGCAACTGCTATGCCAGTCGCGCCCCCCGTAGTATCAAACCCTTAGGGGCGCGAGCGTCACAAAGATGCTCGAAGCGGCACGAACTGAGCGCTCCTGACACAGCGGCCTCGGAAGGTCCCCTGCTCCTGGCCGCCCCTCGCAAGCGCACAGGACGCGTCGCCCGCTAGGCGCGGGTGTCGATCAGACGCGCGTCGGGTGGCGGCTGCTGGGCGCGAGCGAAGCGCTCGGCAAGTGCAGCTCGCGCGCTCGGCGAGGTAGAGCGATTCGGACCGCTCCCCCCGGAGTCCGCGTCAATCTCCGCCTCGCCGCCGGCCACCGATACACTCGGCGGGACCCGAGCGGCCAGCGCTAGCGCTTCGTCCGAGATCCGGACAACCGTCGCCCCCTCGCCAGGCGGGCCCGGACTCGAGAGCTTCCCACTGGCGCTATCGCTGACGCCATGTCGTCCGCCTGCGCCTTCGGGATGCGCCTTGGCGCCTCCCTCTATGGGTCGCAGTGCAGGACTCGCACGTACTCCTGGCGACAGCGCATCCACTGATGATGATACGAAGCAAGGATCGCGCCGAACCCACTCGACCGCCGCTTCGACACGGACGGCCTACCCCGCCCATGGCGCGGCGACGATCGGTACTGCGGGGATGGTCGAACGCCGATGCGAGTGGGCTCCCACTCGCCGTGTCGGCGTCTCTACATCTCCCGCCGACCATCGAGCGCGCGCCCGAGCGTCACCACGTCCGCGTACTCGACATCGCCACCCATCGGGATTCCGTGCGCAATGCGACTCACCGTCACCCCGAGCGGCTTGATCAGCTTCGCAAGGTAGAGCGCTGTGGCCTCCCCTTCGACCGTGGGATTGGTCGCGATGATCACCTCGCCCACCCGATCGCCGCGCAGGCGCTCGAGCAGACTGGCGATCTGCAGATCTTCGGGGCCGATACCGTCGAGGGGCGCCAGCGCGCCGTGCAAGACGTGGTAGCGACCGCGATGCCCCTTCGATCGCTCCACGGCGATCAAATCCGCCGGTCCTTCCACAACACAGATGCTGGTATCGAGCCGACGTGGGTCATCACAGATCGGACAGGGGTCCGTCTCGGTCAAACCGTTGCATACGGTACACAAGCGCGTCTGCTCTTTGAGCGCCTGCAGCGCGGCCGCCAACCCATCCGCCATCGCGCGGTCGGCACGCAGCACGTGAAAGGCGAGGCGTGCCGCCGTCTTCTCGCCAATACCTGGTAGTCGGGCGAACTCCTGGATCAAGTTGGTCATCGACGGTGTGTACGACATCTCACCTCCAGCCCCTCAACCGAGTCCGGGGATCTTGAGGCCCCCGGCGACCTTCGTCATCTCGTCAGCGACCATCTTCTGGGCGTTCCGGATGCCTTCGTTGACCGCCGCGAGGACGAGATCCTGCACGAGCTCGACATCCTCCTGCAGGACCGCGGGCTCGATCGTGAGTGCGACGATTTCATGTTTGCCGTTGACGGTCACTTTGACCATGCCCCCACCAGCCGCGGCTTCCACCGTACGCCGAGCGACACTTTCCTGTACCTGCGACAGGCGCTCCTGCAGCTCTTGCGCCTGCTTCATCAGGTTCCCAAGATCAGCCATTGGTCCCTCCTCGCGCGCGCGGCCGGACCGTGGTGACCTCGCCCCCCAGTATCTCGACAGCAGCGCGCACCGCCGGACTGGCCTCCGCCTGATCGGTGAGTGCGCGACGACGTGCGCTCTCCGACGCGGCGGCAGCGGCGATCTCATCCTCCGAACGGTGCAACAAGCTGACCTTCACGCGCGGCGTTCCGCCATAGCAACCCGCCGCGATCCCCTGCAGCGTCGCGAGATTGTCCGGATCGGCCAAGCCACGCACCGCAAATTCGTTCTCGACGCCGATGTGAAGCAGCGCCGCGCTTTCCTCGATCGGCCGGCTCCCGACCAGGTACACCCGCAAGCCGATGCGCTCGTGCGCCGCGCCGAGAAAGCCCTCCCAGGACCCCGAGGGGCCCGCCGCCACGGGAGTGATAACCGGCGCGGCCGCCTGAGGCATAGTCGGGCCTGCCGGCGGGGTCGCGCTGGCGGGCGTCACGACCTCGGACGCGGCCGATCGCCCACGAGCCATTGGGGCGGCCGCGGGCTGGGGGGCGGCTGTGGGCTGGGGGGCGGCCGCGGGCTGGGGGGCGGCCGCGGGCTGCGCGCGCCCGACACTGCGGGTGGGTGTACCTCCCCCAGACCCGGCACTCCCGGCGCCGCGAAGCCGTCGCTCCATCTCTTCGAGCCGTGCGAGCAGATCACCGATCGGCGTCGCGTCGGGCATGGTCGCCATCTTGACGACGGCCATCTCGAGGACGAGCGTCGGCAGCTGTGACCGTCGCACCTCCTCGGCCGCTTCCTGCGCGAGCCGGAACAACCGCTGGAGATCGGGCGCCGGTCGGAGCTTGGCCTGACGTTGCGTCTCGTCGACCTCGTCGTCTGGCAGGTCGTTCAGGAGAGCCCGGTCGTCAAAGAGCGCAGCCACCGTGAGATTCCTGACCTGGCGTACCAGATCGCGGCAGAACTGCTGCACCTCATAGCCGTGGCGATGCAACTCATCGACGCCGCGGAGACACGCCGGGGCGTCACCATTGAGAATGGCTTCGGTCATCCGGTGCAGCAACGCCCGATCCGCAACACCGAGCGCGCTCCGGACATCGTCCTCCTTGATCTTCTTTCCCGCGAAGACAATCACCTGATCGAGAAGCGACTGCGCGTCCCGCATGCTGCCGTCGGCCTCGCGAGCAAGCGCGAAGAGCGCGGCATCGTCGACCTTCAGCTTCTCGTCCGTCGCGATCGCGCGCAGACGCGTGATCGTCTCGGCGATCGGGATCCGCTTGAACTCGTAGCGCTGGCACCGCGACACGACGGTTGCGGGCAGCTTCTGCACTTCGGTCGTCGCGAAAATGAACTTGATGTGCTCGGGCGGCTCCTCGAGCGTCTTCAGGAGCGCGTTGAACGCCGCCGTCGACAACATGTGGACCTCGTCGATGATGTACACCTTGAACCGAGCCGCCGCCGGACGATAACGAATGTTCTCGTTGAGATCTCGCACGTTGTCGACGCCCGTATTCGACGCGCCATCGATCTCGATGACGTCGAGCGCGCTGCCGCCGGTGATCTCCTCACAGCTTGCGCACGTGCCGCACGGCGTGCCGGTCGGCCCGGTGGCGCAGTTCAGGGCTTTCGAGAGCAGGCGGGCGACAGTGGTCTTCCCCACCCCGCGCGGCCCGGAGAACAAAAAGGCGTGCGCGATCCGCTTCTGCGCAATGGCGTTCCGCAACGTGTCAGTGACGTGCTCCTGCCCGACGACGTCGTCGAACTGCTGCGGCCGCCACTTCCGGGCCAGGACCAGATACCCCATTGCCTCGTGCTCTCCCTACGAGCTCATCCGGACGCCTGCCCGGTAGCTGCGCTGCGTCGAAGGGGCATCCGCTCGAGGTGGCAGCTAGGTTTCCCCACGGCACAGTGAGACATTCGGTACCGCTGCTTCCTTTCGGACCTGACGGAGTTCGCGACGCTCGCTTGCGCGGGACCTAGCCACCACCTGGAACGGACGCCCCTGGATTGCAGGAACCTCTCAGTCCATAGCATGCTCGCTCGCGACCATGCCAGCAAGCCGAGACGGGAAAGCATGAAAGGCAGCAACGACACCACGCACACGAGCGCGATCATCCTCACTGGGGGTCGCTCGCAACGGATGGGGCGGCCGAAAGCCTGGCTGGACCTGGGCGGCGAGCCCGCCCTGCGGCGCCTGGCCGACATCGTGCGGCCGCTGACCAGCGAGATCGTCCTGGTTGCGGCGGCCGACCAGGATCTCCCCCCCATCGACGCCCGCGTCGTCCATGACCGCCACCCCGAGCTCGGCCCCCTGCCGGCGCTTGCGCTCGGACTCGAGTCCGTCCGCAGCTCGCACGCCTTGGTGCTGGCATGCGACATGCCACTCGTTCGTCCGGCCGTCCTCGTCTGGCTCGACCAAGAGTGCCGCCGGCGCAAGGCCACCGCCGTCATCCCCGTATGGAACGATGTGGCCCAGCCGCTGGTTGCCGTCTACGACCGTCAGATCGCCGACACCCTCATGGCGCTCGTTGCGGACGGCGAGCGCCGCCTGCAATCCCTGCGGACCCTCGAGGGGGTGCATCTGGCGTCCTCCGAGGAGATGGCAGCGCTCGATCCCGAGGGGGTCAGCTTCCACACCATGAACACCCCTGAAGAGTACGCCACGATCCGTAATCGGTGGTCCGGTACACCCTGACGGCGCTCGAGTGGCCGATCGTCGGGCGCGTTGGTATCATCCGTATCGATGGGTGATCCGACGATCGTCCGCGAGCCGCACGGGGCCCCAGCGGCGTCCCTCGAACTCGTACGTGCACGGGCGGGCGGCGTCAGCCGGAGCACGGACGACATCGCCGTCGAGGAGCCCCTCGAGATTCGGCTGAACGGTTGGCGCTGGCTCGTCACCATGCGCACCCCAGGAAACGATGCCGATCTGATCCTTGGCCTGCTCGCAAGCGAAACCGTCATCGCCAAGGCCGATGATGTCGAATCCATCCTCTTCCGCCGCCACCCGGACGAACCCGATCTCGCCAACGTCGCCGATGTACAACTGCGCCAGCCTCTCGGTGACCTGCAACAACGCCTCGCACGCAACCAGACGCTCGCCTCGTCGAGTTGCGGACTGTGTGGCGCAAGCGCGATCGAGGCCATCCGCCACCGAACCGCGAGCATTCCGCCAGGGCCGGCCATCGCCGCAACGGCGATCGCCGCCCTTCCCGATCAGCTGCACCGCGCCCAACCCGGCTTTCAGGCGACCGGTGGCCTCCACGCGGCCGCGCTCTTCGACACCTCTGGCGGCTTCCTGGTCGCCCGCGAGGACATCGGCCGCCACAACGCTACCGACAAAGTGCTTGGATGGCGCCTGCGGAACGAACGAACCGGTGCGGCGGCTTCCATCCTTTTGGTCAGCGGCCGCGCGAGCTTCGAAATCGTACAAAAGGCGCTCGGCGCGAGCATACCGCTCGTCACTGCCGTCTCCGCCCCGTCGACGCTAGCCGTCGAACTGGCCCAGGCCAGCAACATGACGCTGGTGGGATTCCTACGCGGACGCAGCATGAACGTCTACGCGGGATCGGAGCGCGTCACGGATCTGGAGCAACTCGGCGCCAGCCTCGCCGAGCCGGATTCCGATGCCGCACTGGCGGCCGCCGCGGTCGAGTTGATCCCCCGGGCGATGCGCTCGATGCTCGATGCCGTCGCACTCAAGGTTTCGCTCACAGATTGGCAGGCGTTGACCGTCGGCGAGCGCACGCGGTTGCTGGCACTCGTCGCAGAGAACGGTCCGGAAGAATTCGCGCGCTACCTCCACGATCGCACGGTCGCCCGTACCGGACGTGCGCCGCGCCCCCTCCGCCCACGTCCGGAGACCCCGACCTCGTGAGCCGACGTCATTCCGCCATCCCCTTCGGTCTCGGATCCGCCAAGCCCCATCACTACCGCGACATGCTCCGCATCGCGTGGCAGAACCGCGATCAGCTGCCCTACGCATGGCGCATCCTCCGGGATGGGGTCTGCGACGGCTGTGCGCTCGGACCGCGAGGTCTTCGAGACGACGTCATCGACGGTGTCCACCTGTGCATGACCCGCCTCGAACTGCTCCGGCTGAACACCATGCCCGCGCTCGACCCGGCAGTCCTCGGCGACGTCGCACGCCTGCGCCGGATGACGAGCGCTGAACTGCGGGCGCTGGGCCGTCTCCCATTTCCGATGCTCCTGGAGCGTGGGGCCTCCGCGTTCCGCCGGCTCTCCTGGGAGGAGGCGGAAACGCTCGCCGCTGCGCGACTTGCGGACGCCCCGCCAGATCGACTGGCGTTCTTTACGACCTCACGCGGCCTCACCAACGAGGTTTACTATGTGGCGCAGAAGTTGGCGCGGGCCCTCGATTCCAATCACATCGACAACGACGCCCGCCTCTGCCACGCCGCGAGCACGACGGCGATGAAACGATCGCTCGGAGTTGGCGCGGCAACCTGCTCACTCCGCGACTGGATCGGCACGGACCTGCTCGTGATCTGGGGGAGCGATCTCGCCAACAATCAACCAGTCAGCACCAAGTATCTGCACTACGCCCGTGAAGCGGGCACGCGCATCGTGGTGATCAATCCCTATCGCGAGCCTGGGCTCGAGCGCTACTGGGTCCCGTCGGTCGCCAAGAGCGCCGTCTTCGGCACGCCGCTGATGGACGAGTTCTTCCAGGTGGCCATCGGCGGTGACCGGGCATTTGCCAACGGCGTGCTGAAGGAGCTGATCGAGCGGGATGCGGTCGACCACGCGTTCATCGAACAGCACACCGCAGGCTTCGATGCGCTCAAGACCGCGGTCTCGACACAATCGTGGCCCGAGCTCGAAGCGGCGGCTGGCGTCCCCCGGAGCGAAATGGCCCGTTTCGCCACGCTCTACGCCGGTGCGCGCTCGGCGATCTTCGTCTGGAGCATGGGCCTCACCCAACACCGATTCGGCGTCGACAACGTCGCGTCAGCCGTGAATCTCGCCCTCGCCCGGGGCATGCTCGGAAAGCCCCATACGGGGCTGATGCCGATTCGCGGCCACAGTGGGGTGCAGGGCGCCGCGGAGTGCGGCAGTGTCCCGACGGTTCTCCCAGGCGGCGACCCCATCGACGACCCGACGGCGCGCACACGATGCGAGGAGGCCTGGGGATTCGCACCCCCGACCGCTGCCGGAATGATGACGAGCGCGATGCTCGACGCGGCCCATGCTGGACGTCTCGACGCATTCTACCTGATCGGCGGCAATTTCCTGGAAACCATGCCCGATCCAGATCATTGCCGTGAAGCGCTCGCGCGCGTCCCCTTCCGCGTGCATCAAGACATCATGCTGAACACCTCGACGTTGGTGGAAACCGATGAGGTGCTCGTCCTCCCCGGAGCCACGCGCTACGAGCAAACGGGCGGCGGCACGACCACCACGACCGAGCGCCGCATTCGATTCACGCCCGAGGTGCCGGGACCGCGGATCGCGGAGGCCCGTTCCGAGTGGGAGATCCTGGCCGCCATCGGTCAACGCGCGCTCCACGGCCGCCGCGCCGAGGGCTTCGCCTTTCGCGACGGCCAGGCCGTCCGGGACGAGATGGACCGCGTGATGCCACTCTATCGCGGCATCAAAGACCTCCGACGCGCCGGCGATTCCTTTCAGTACGGCGGACCGCTGTTGTGTCGAGACGGCGTCTGCCCCGATCTCCCTGGGGGCCGCGCACGCTTTACGGCCGTCGTGCCCGAAGCTCCCTCAGTCCGTCCTGACGAGTTCGTCGTGACCACCCGGCGCGGAAAGCAGTTCAACTCAATCACACTAGCGAGCGCAGACGCGCTCACCGGTACATCCAGCCGAGACGCGGTTTTCATCGCGGCGAGCGACGCCCGGAAACTCGGACTGTCCGAAGGATCCTCGATCACGCTCGAATCCCCCTACGGACGCTTCGACGGCCGCTGCCGGATCGTACCCGTGCGCGCCGGATCGCTGCAGGTGTACTGGCCCGAGGGCAATGTCCTGATCGGCCGGCAGCTCGACCCCGAAAGCGGGGAGCCGGACTACAATGCCGTGGTACGCATAAAAAAGAATTGAACCGCCCAGCCCCCTCCCGCGTATTACCGGTACAACACCTTGACGGGAGGAGATTTCATGGACGAGAGACGACGATGCCCCTACTGCGCCGAGACGATTCGGGCGGAAGCCACCCTGTGCCGGTACTGCCGCAGCAGACTTGGGGATTTCGATCCCGAGCGCTGGCATCGCGACCACCCAGAACGACGCGTCGCTGGCGTCACCGCCGCGCTCGCCCATGCTCTGGCCTTGCCCATGGGCGCCGTACGGCTGGCCTTCATCGTCCTGACCTTCTTCCACCTGCTAGGACCGTCCCTATACGCCGCCCTGTGGCTGCTGATCCCGTTCAGTCCCGGCGGTGAAGCGCCGTTCGGGAGGCTACTGGCCCGTCTCCGCGGGATCGTTGGCGCGTTCGTAGGCCCGATGCACGTCCAGGCGACAGGCGGCGGAAGCCCCGGCGGACACGGCGAGGGACCAGTCGGTGGGTCACCGTTGGCACCAGACGTACCGCCAAGACCGCGCACATGATAGACCATGTCGCGGGCGCCAATGGCGACCGACGAAGACTTGATGCGAGCGGTCGCGGCGGGCAACGGCGATGCGCTCGAGAGACTCTGCCACCGCTACGAGCGGCCGCTCTACCAGTTTCTCGTCCGCCACATTGGAGACAGTGATGCGGAAGATCTCCACCAGGAAACCTGGCTGCGCGTGGTGCGCCATGCTCCACGCTTCGATCCGAACCGCAGATTCTCGACGTGGCTGTTCCAGATCGCGGTCAATCTGTGCCGCGATTGGCATCGACGGCCGCCGCCCATGCCGATCGATCCAGAGATCGCCGATCGTGCGGAGCGAGACACGAGCGAGGCGGCGAGTGCGACCATCGATCTCGAGCGCCTACTACGCGCGCTACCGGAGCCGCAACGTGCGGTCGTCCTGCTGCGTCTCTACCATGACTTCAGCGAAGAGGACGCCGCGGAAATCCTCAATTGCGCACGCGGTACGGTCAAGAGTCGACTGCACTACGCCCTCGAGCGCCTGGCACGGACAGTGAAAACCGAGGATACCCACAGCCAATGACGCACGACGCCGATCGCGCCTGCACCGCGCTGCGCCTGGCCACCCTCCGGGGAGGAGTTCTCGACGCTCGTGCCACCGAGCACCTCGCAGGGTGCCGCCGCTGCGCTCATGAGCACGAGGGATTGCATGCACTCGGCGGACGGTTGCGCATGCTTGCGCCGGAACCTCCCACCTCGCTGATGAGGCGGACCCTCGACACCGCGGCACCCGCACTCGCGATCAATGCCGGCCATGTGGCCTGGCGGCCGCTCGTGCGCGCGATCGGCGCGGCACTCCTGCCGCTACCCGCGATCGTCATCACGAGCGCGTACGCGCTCCGCGCGCTGTATGGACTGCTGGCCACGGTGCTCCCCGAGACCCTGAGTCTCTATTTGGTGCTGAACTATGCCGGGCTGCTCGCCCTATGCGCGGCCCTCACGTACGGGGCCGTTCCGCTACTGGCGGCGCGGCAGGCACGGCTGACACACGAGGTCGCCCATGGATGATCTGCTGACCGAACCATCATCGAATCCGACACCAAAGCAGTGTCCGTACTGCGCCGAAGAGATCAAGGCCGAAGCCATCAAGTGCCGCTACTGCGGCAGTACGGTGGGGGCTCACACGGCCCTCACCCGCACGTGGCATCGCACGCGCGAGGGCCGGATGGTCGCTGGAGTCTGCGCGGGCCTGGCCGGCGAGTTCGGGGTCTCGGTGAGTGTCGTCCGCCTGGCCTTTCTCCTCGCGGTCCTGATCGGCTGGGGGATGGGGCTCGTGCTCTATCTCGCACTCTGGGTCATCATGCCGTACCGCGAGCCACCGCCCGGAAGCCCGGCCCCCCGCATCCCGGCCGATTAGGCACCCCGATCATTCGCTGATTCCAGGATTGGTGTTGACGCAGGTAAACGATTGTTTTAATCGATCGTTCACATGGCAACCGCGTGCGCACCAGCTCCTGACGCCCCCACCCCCGACCGCTTGCTCGCCGCCGCAGCGACTCTCTTCGCCAGTCAGGGCTTTCAAGGCACGTCGATTCGCGACATCGCCGAACTCGCCAATGCCAACGTGGCATCCGGCCACTACCATTACGGCTCCAAGAAAGGCCTCTACGTCGAGGTCTTGCGATCCCACTTCAAAGAGATTCGCGCGCGGCTGGCGGCGCCTGGTCTGCGCACCACGCCGCTCGCGCTGCGGCGATCTTCGCGGCGGAAGCTGACAGCATTGCTCGAGGCGCGCATCGCCGCGATCCTCGACGTACTCATCGGCCCACCGGCCTCACCGTACGGCGCACTGGTACAGCGCGAGATGGTCGACCCCACCGGGGCGCTTCCGATAATCGTCGATGAGTTCATTCGACCACAGCAAAAGGAAATGGAGCGGCTCCTCGCCGCGCTGGCGCCACACCTCGAGCGGGAGGCGCTGCAGCTGACCACCTTCAGCGTGTTCGGTCAGGTCCTGTTCTATCGCTTCAACATGCCGGCGGTTCTGCTGCTCCTGAACCGCACCAGCTATCCGCGTGGGTTCAACCGCAAGATCGCTCGCCACATCGCGAGCCTGTCCCTTGCGGGGGTTCTGAACCAGCAGAAGGGACGAAAGGCCGCTGCCACGTAACCTCAGCACGGCGCTCCAGATGACGTCACTGCTCCTGACGGTCGTCTCGTGCAGCCCACTGACGGCGCTCACTCATCCGGAGGGGACCGGGGGCTGGGATCCGAGCGAGCGTCAGCACGCGCTCGCCGAGCACGCCAAGGCCGCTGGGGTCGACGTGACCCCAGACCTCGACCCGGCCGTCCCTCTCGATACCCCTCTCGACCTGGCACGCGCGTTGGAGCTGGCGACACACGGCAACCGACCCCTCGCCGAAGCACGCCAGCAGCTCGCCATCGCGCGCCAGCACGTATTCGACATCCGAGGCCGCTTGCTCCCGGCGACGACCGGAAGCGGTCGATTCACCTGGTACACCGACTCGCTCACCAACAGCATTCCGCAAATCGGCGACCTGGCGGAAACCGGGCGCGCCTTCGAGGTCCGGGACGGCGACGTTGGCTCGCTCCACGGCACTCTCACCCTGCCAATCGACCTCAGCGGGGAACTCGGCTACGCGCTCGCTGCCGCCCAAGCGGGTTATCGCGGCGAAGCCGCCCGGCTGTGGGGCACCAAGCTCGCACAGGACGTGGTCGTTATCGGCGCCTACTTCACGCTGCTGGAAGCCGAGCGCCTACGCGAGGTCACGCTCCAGACCATCGCCGTGCAACGCCAGCAGCACGCCAACGCCGAACGGCGGTTCGACCGCGGACGACTCACCAAGAACGAACTGCTCGTGGTGCAGGTGGGACTGAGCAACGCCGAGCAGGAGCTTCTGCAGCGCGAGCTCGCGATCGACCACGCGCGCTGGGCACTCAACGGCGCCATCGGGCAACCCATCGACGCCGCGACCGGCGTGGTCGACATCCGCACACGCCCACTCCTTCCCGACCTCCACGAAACGCTCGAGACCGCGTACGCGCACAACCCAGCCCTCGTGGCGCTCCTCGAAGAGCAACAGCGTTGGCGTGCCACGGCGACCGAACTGGCACGCGGACGCTTCCCGCGCGTCGCGGCCGGCGCCGCCATCGACTATTCGAGCGCCAACACCATCGACCCGACCACGGTCGGCTCCGGCTTCGTCGGGTTCGAGTGGGATCTCGGCACAGACGGGCGACGCGAGGCGCGGATCGCCGCGGCGCGGATCGAGGTTGAACGCAACAGCACCCGGCTCGAGCGAGAGCTTCGGCAGATCGAGCGCGTCGTCCGCACCATCCATCGCCGTATCGAGGAGCGTCTCGCCGCACTCGACACGGCCGAAATCGCCGTCGGCCAGGCCGAAGAGAATCTGCGCATTCGTCAGCAGCAATTCGATGTCGGGCGCGCGACCAGCGAAGACGTGCTCGACGCCGAAGCCCTCCTCGCTGGCCAGCGGGCCACGCTGGCCAGTGCCCTGTATCAGGCGCAAACACGCCGCGCCGAACTGCAACAACTCATGGGTCGGCCGCTCGATGCCCTAGTCGCCGACGGAAGGTAGGCCCCTAGCGATGCCACGCCGCGTTCTCATTGCCTGTCTCGTTCTGATTGGTGCCGCGCTTGCCATCTGGCTCGCCCTCGGCACTGACGCTCCCGTCCACTACACGGGTTTCGTCGAAGGCGAGGAACGCATCCTTCGAAGCGAGGTCACCGGTCGCGTCGTCAGCGTCAACTTTGGCGAAGGCGACCTTGTCCCAGCCGGCGCGGTGGTTGCGCAGCTTGCCGACGAAGACATCCGCAGCACCGTCGCGTCGAAAGAACAGCAGATCGCCGTCCAGAGTGCGCAAATCCGCCGCCAACAGGAGCAAGTACAGCTCCTCGAGAACACGCTGCGCGAGGCCGTCAGCGCGCGCAAGGCCGAGCTGGCACAAGCTGAGTCGGCCGCCCGATTGGCGACCAGCAGCTTCGGCCGCGAGCAGTCACTGGTGACCAGCGGCGCTAGCACGGCTCAGCTTCTCGATGAGGCGCGTACGACCAGAGACCAGTCGCGCAGCGCCGTCGCCCGCGCGCAGAATCTTCTGACCGAGGCCACCGCACGCGAGGGCCAGGTCACTGTAGCGCGCCATCAGCTCGAGGTACTACGCGAGCAGGAGAAACTCACACGCGCTGAATTGGCTCAGCTCCACGTCACGCGCGCGAAATATGCCATCGTCGCGCCCGCCGTCGACACGACGGTGCAAACGCAGTTCCTCTGGCCGGGCGAGCTGGCGCAGCCAGGCTCGGCCCTGCTGTCCGTCCTCGATCCGGAGGACAAACACGTCCAGATCTATCTTCCCGTCGCCGACCTCGCGGAGGCGAAGGTGGGCCGACACGTCGAGATCGAGCTCGACAGTGCGCCGGGCCGACGTGTGCCCGGCGTGATCGCCTTCGTCGCCGACGAGGCGACCTTCACACCGGAGAAGATCGAGACGCGAAACGATCGACTCGGCCAGGTCTATCGCGCCAAAGTGCGCATCCTCGAAGACGTCGCGCAGTTCAAGCCCGGCACCGAGGGCAACGTCTACCTTGCGAGCGCACCGGACGATTCCGCCGAGCAGCACGCCCGTGAGGCTCGATGAGCGGAGCGCAAGAGCGCACGGAGCCCGTCGTCCGCCTACGAGGCCTTCACAAGCGCTTTCACGAGTGCCTGGCACTCGCGGACCTCGATCTGGAGCTGCGAGGCGCACAGATTGTCGGCGTCGTCGGCCCGGACGGAGCGGGCAAGACGACCCTCATCCGCACTCTTGCGGGCCTTCTCGAAATCGAGGCGACGGAGGCCGAGGTCCTCGGCCACGATCTTCGCGGCGATGTCCGCCCGCTCAAGCGCGAGCTCGGCTATGTCCCACAGGCGTTCAGCTTGCACCGCGAACTCTCGGTTGCGGAGAATCTCCGCTTCACCGCGCGCCTCCACCACATTCCGACCGCGACCTTCGCCGAGCGTGCCGGGCGGTTGCTCGAGCGCACAAGCCTCCGTCCGTTCGCCGATCGTCCCGCGGGAGCGCTGTCGGGGGGAATGAAACAGAAACTTGCGATCATCAACGCCCTCCTCCCCGAGCCGCGACTGCTGCTGCTCGACGAACCGACCGCGGGGGTCGACGTCGTCGCGCGCGCCGAGATCTGGAACATGCTCGCCGAGAGACGCAACGACATGATGATCGTGATCAGCACGAGCTACCTCGACGAGACAGCCGCCTGCGAGCGCCTGGTCTACCTCGATGGCGGCCGTCTCGTCGCGGATGGCACACCGGCGGAACTCCGCGCCAGTGTCGACCTCGAACTGTACCGTGCCTGGGGCCCCGATTGCCGCGGTATTGCGCGGCGCGCTCGGCGCCTGGAGTACGTTGCGTCGAGTCATGCGTCCGGCGTCTCCACTCGCATCGAGGTACGTCGCAGCCACTCGCCCGGACCAACTCACGTGCTGCGGGACCTCGCCGCCCTGCGAGGGGCCGGGGTCACGATGGTGGAGGAGCTACCGGTCGACATGGAGGCCACGCTGCTCGCGCTCGCTCGACGATCGATACCATGAGCAGCGAGCCCATCATCGAGGTCTCCGGCCTTACCAAGACCTTCGGCGACTTCACCGCGGTCGACCGACTCGACTTGCGCGTAGATCGGGGCTCGATCTGCGCGTTTCTGGGCGCCAACGGCTCGGGCAAGAGCACGACGATCCGGATGCTGATCGGGCTTCTCCGCCCCACAGCGGGGCAGGTGACCATCGACGGCATCGACGTGATGCGTTTTCCGCGACGAGTCCGCGACCACGTTGGCTACATGAGTCAGCGCGTCAGTCTCTACGCGACCCTGT
>JAJCZP010000076.1 GCA_029262315.1 Deltaproteobacteria bacterium
CCGCTCCGCCTCTTCGAGATCTGCCCGGTGAGCGATGGCGCCGCCGCCGTCGTGATCTGTTCAGCCGAGGAAGCGCGGAAGCGTACCAGCAAGCCGGTATGGGTCGCGGCAAGCGCCGTCGCGACTGCGAAGTTCGACGACGGCATCCCGCGCGGGCTCGCCGGCGCCACGCCGCCGAGCGGCAAGACTTACCACAGCGAAGCTGCCCTTGCGGTCGAGAAGGCAATGGCCACCGCCGGCACCGGCCCGAAGGACATCGACTTCCTCGAGCTTCAGGACAACACCGTCTACTACGAGCTCTCGTTCCCCGAAGAGTGGGGCTTCTGCGAACCCGGCGAGGCCGAGTCGCTGATGGAGAGCGGCGAGACCACCCCGACCGGCAAGCTACCGATCAATCCGAGTGGCGGCTTCCAGTCGTTCGGCGAGGCCACGACCGCGCAGGGCTTGTTCCAGGTGTGCGAGGTCGCGTGGCAGCTTCGCGGTGAGGCCGGTGGACGGCAGGTACCGGACGCAAAAGTCGGACTCGCGCAGACGTTGGGGCTTGGCGGAAACGGGACCGCGGTCGTCTTGAAGCGCTAGGCGCGAACGACAGTACCGCGGTCGTTCGCGAAGGCCTGGCACGACCGCTAGTCTTCGTTTGCCGCGGCCGCTTCCGCTTCCTCGAACTGCGATCGGAATGAGTTGAAGCACCGATCGAAGTCGAACTGAAGCTCAGCCTCGCTGAAGCAGACGCCCGCAGGCGACCCCTCGACGAACGACGCGAGATCCGTCGATGCCGACGCTTGAGCATCGGCACACTGCCCGGCGCGCACGAGCACGCGCTTGTACATCGCTTCGGTCACGATCGTCGACATGTAGGCTGCGACGCGCGCATTGAAGACGTCGTTGTGGTCGACGATGAAGGACTTGTCCACCGAGATGAACGAGAGCGGCTCGTGGCCGGCGACCGAGATGTGGTCTGGCCGCGCGGCGTACTTGCCAAGACAGCGCTCCCGGTCGGTTGCGCACGAGTGGTGTATCCATGCCCCCTCGCCGTCTGGCTCCAAACGTCCGGTCCGGAACGGCACGTAGTTTCCGATCGTCTCCACGTGCATTTCCGCCTCCCGCAGCACGATCGGCTCGGGCTCGTCCGACCCTGTGCCCGAGGAATCGGCCGCGGCACAGGGCGGGCGCACGAACGTGCGCTCGAGATCCTCGTGACTCCAGGTCAGCCAGTTGTAGGCCTGGGCCAGCGGGAACATGCTGCGGGTCGCAGCGTCGCCCGTGGAACTGATGACGTGCATGAGCTTGTCCTGACACACGGTGTAGCAGCGAGGATGAACCGCCTCCCGAAGCTGAAGCGCATCGCTGGCCTCGATGGCGGGATTCAAGAGTACGAGCCCATGCCCGAAAGGCGTCGTGCATGTTCCGCTCCCACACGCCGTCTGAGCGCCAAGCACCCGGTCGAGCAGCACCTCGTTCATCGCAGACAGGAGAATCGCGCCCCCGAAGCTGTGCCCCACCACCAGGAGAAGACTCCGGTTCGGATCCGGCACCTCATCCGCATCTCCGTCCACCGCTGTCGGGAGGAGACGCTCCAGGTCGCCACCGTACACCGCGCGCTCGAGTCGAAGCAGCAACTCTGTCACACCTCCTTTCCCAACCTCGGTCGCCACACTCTTCCGCTCCCAGTAGGTCAGTTCCTTCAGGCCCGGCACCTTGAGCGACAAGCCACGCCACCCCACGAAGATACCGAGCAGCGCTCGCGGCGTTCCAGTGCCAGTGGGGAAAGCCCTCTGCGCGTTCAGACGGGCCGTAGCGTCAAGGAGCTGACGGAACTCCTCGACGTTCGAGTTGTCGTGCTTGGCGTTGTGCTTCCAACCATGCACGAACACCACGACGAGTGCGCCCTCGCGCGACGCGCCGTTGGCCAGCTCGGCGACGCGATCGACCACGGTGTCGAGCGCATCGCGATCGAACACGTTGCCGCGCTCGGTGAACTCGACGAACGCGAGTTCGAACGGTGTCCTGGTTCCTTCGATTCCGGGGTAGCGTTCGATCAGCGCCGTCGCACACGATGATTCGTCAGCGCATTCGACGATCTCACTGCCCCGCCACGCCCGGTTCGGGGCGCAGGCACCGACGAGCACTACGACGCATACAAGACCCACGTTGCTGAGTTTTGTCATTCTTCGCCTCCCCCGAGCCTCCGAGCGCGACCGGACCCGATCGCTTCGTCCGGAGCTAAGGATGCGTCGCCCACGAACGCAAGGGCTGGCAGCCCCGGAAACGGCATTGTGGGCCATTTCGAAACGGCAACCGCATCCGAGCCTCGACCTCTGGACCCATCGCTCTCGAATCCGATAGAGAGCCTGCATGAGACTGAAACGCATTCTAGGAACGTCGCTCGCGATGCTCGCGTTCGGTATCGCGATCCTCCCGAGCGCGCACGCGACCGTGACAACGCTCTGCCCGTCGGGAGATGTAGTGGCCTCCGATTGGCGGAACGAGGCGCCTACCGCTGAGTGTCAGATCGGGCAGGGTGCCAAAATCTGCAAAGCGTGGGTACGCACGTGCAAGAAGCTCGTCCGCGAGACGATCAAGTGCCACAAAGCCCAGGCATCCGGCACCGCAAAGATCGAGAAGCTCAGGTGCAAGCTCGGCGGGCCCGATCCAAAGCTCTGCAAGCAGATTGCGACGGAAGCGCTAAAATTCGCAAAGCAGCGCGCTAAGGACGAACAAAGGGGCGCATTCGAGAACTGCGAGAATTATTTCGACACCTGCGTCTCTAACTGCGAAAACTAGCTCGGCGAGCGTGTTCGGTCCCCGGCCGCAGCACCTTGCGTCCCCCCCTGACAATCTGATCGACTGCCCCCACTACATCATCAAAGGGGGTAACTCATGAAGCAAGTCGCACGTATCGGAATCCTGGTCGCGGTATTCGCCACAGGCTATCTCGCCGGAACGATGAACCAGCCAACCGCCGAGGCCCAACTCGGCGACGCACTCAAAGCCGCCGGCGACGCCGCCGCCGACTCCGCCACCGCTGACGCCACCGACGCAGCAGGCTCCGCCGGCTCACTCGCTGAAATCGGCAAACTCGGCACCACCATCACCGACATGCAAGCCAACGTCGACGGCCTGCAGAACAGCCTGAAGCTCCTGAGCACGATCCAGTCGGCACTCGGCGGCTGAGCGAAACCGAGAGTCCCAGGGGGTTCGCGTCCCCCTGGGACCATTTCGTAAGGCTCTGACGCGCCTTGGTTTTCTACTCGCGACCCGCCTGCAGCGGGCGAAGGTTCCCGCAAGGTTCCCGGTTTCGCCTTCGGAACCGCCCCTTGATCCCACGGGCTTTGAACGACGGCAGCCGGCCACCCTTCCATTTGCGGTAGTCACCTCAGCGTACGCATGTTCCTGAGCCGCGGAAAGGTTCGGAGCCGCAATGGCACGGCCATGTTGCTCCGGTAGACATCCCGGGAACCTTCACCAGAAACAGGTCGCAAGGTGATGTGGGTCTGTCACGATCCCGCCAGTTAACGTGCTGCTACACGCTGGGTTAGATTGCACGTTGCCGAGATCCCCGCGCTTTCCGAGGCCTGGTGGCACAGCATGAACGAGGGGGCGTGGCGAAGCTTCACCCGCCTCGGCTTTCAAGAGCGATTGCTCGCCGAGGCGCGGCGGGAGCTCGATTCGACGTGGCACGAGCAGGTTCGGCCGTGGGAGGCCTGGGCGTTCCGCCGTTTCGCGACGGCATACGCGCGCGAACGTGGCCTACTGGTGCAGGATTTCTGCGGGCTCCTCGTCTCGGCGAAGAACTGCCTGGGAGACACGTTCGCGCGCGTCCTCCTAGAGCGCGGCCTCGGGTCGGCCGCCACTGCTGTGGAGGGGCTGGAGCAACTCAGAGTCACCGCGCACGACCTGGAGCATGGTCATCATCGCATCGGGTTTCGGCCGCGGCTGCCCCGCCGCCAAACGCTACGGCGATTGTACGCGGTCGGTCTGCGTCGGGATGCCGACGACCCTCTCTCCGAACGTCGCCACAGCGCGATCAGGTCGGGCCCGGCATCCACCGGTGTCAGTACGGCGGCTTGCTCGCAAGCTACAATCGACCGGGGATCGACGACGTCTGGTGTGATCCGGCGTTCGCCGGTGTAACCTCCCCCGCCGAGCGGCTCGTGATGGCGGGCGCCGCATACTCCAACGAGTCACACGTCATGTACGTGGGGCCGTCGGCACCAACACGGCGGAGGTCCCCAGGCCTCACCCGATCCACCCCGCCGTTCGCCCGATGTTCGAACAGCTGCCGCCCGACACCACGACGGCCATCGATCCGATCGTGATCGAACACCGCGACCGTGTAACGCCGGCGCACTTCAAGATTCCGATGGAATTCTAGGCCGAGGGTGCTAGGCTTCGGAGGTCGACGGCGTGTCATGGATCCCGCGTGCATCCAGTCAGCGCGCCCCCTTCGGAGGAAGCCATGAAACCGCAGACCCTCGTCACCGCAATCGCCCTCGCCGCATGTCTTCCACTGCTTGCGATCGATGCCAACGCCTCGGCGCTTCCCGATCCCGGCGCCGCCAAGGCTGCGAACAAGTGCCAGGCGACGATCAAGAAGTCGGGCGCGAAGTTCGCGACGAAAACCCTGAAGAGCCTCGAGAAGTGCTACGACGCGCTCTTCAAGTGCATCCAGACGAAGCCGGGCGACCAGAAGTGCATCGACAAGGCACTCGTGAAGTGCGGCAAGGAAGTGGACACCAAGGTACCAAAGGAGCGCGACAAGCTCGCCTCCTCGATCGTGAGGAAGTGCGAGAGTTTTGCCGATCTCGGTAGCGCGGACGGTCTCGGCTTCGACTCGATCGCGAACGCGTGTTCGACCGACTTCGGTGTCGACCTCGTCGACGTCGCCTCCGTGGCCGAGTGCCTGCGCGCCCAACACGAGTGTCGCGCCGAGGAGATGTTCAACGTCCAGATGCCGCGCGCCGGTCAGATCGCCGACGCGCTCGCGGTTCCCGTCCGGGCGGGGACCTGCCTGGAGAACCTGGGCGGGACGGGCGACGTCGGCGACCCGAAGGGGCTCGGGAAGGCGCTCGACAAGTGCCAGAAGGAACTCAAGAAGGCCGGCGCAAAGTTCGTCGGCAAGAAACTGAAGAGCCTCGAAAAGTGCGTCGACGCGCTCTTCAAGTGCATCCAGACCAAACCGGGGGATCAGAAGTGCGTCGACAAGGCCACGGGCAAGTGCACCAAGGAACTCGAGACGAACATCCCGAAGGCCGAGGCGAAGCTCGCGTCGTCGATCGACAAGCGCTGCCTCGCCATCTTCGCGCAACTCGGCCCGGGCGACGCCATGAACGTCGACGGCCTGGCACCCGGTTGCCAAGAGGTGGGGATCCCGGACGTCGGCACCATCGAGAACTATCGTGACTGCGTCGTGCGCCGCCATGAATGCCTCGTCGACGAGATCTTCCGCCACGAGGCGCCACGGGCAGAAGCGCTGTTGCAAGACGTCGGACATACACTGGAAACCGTCGTGTGCGGCCCGACCCCGACCCCCACGACGACGCCCACGCCGACGCTGACACCAACGCCCACGCCGACGATCACGCCGTCCCCAACGCCGAGCTTCACACCGGCGCCAGGCGAATTCGCCGTCATCGTCAACAAGCACGGCACGGGCACCGGCACGGTCACCTCCGTGCCCGCGGCGATCGACTGCGGCAGCACGTGTGCGGCCAGCGTTCCCGCCGGCACCGACTTGCGGCTGGAAGCGCGCACCGCCAACGGTTCGGACACGTACTTCCAGATCTGGGACGGCGACAGCTGCGAGGGCCCGTTTCGCGATTGCGACATCACAACCAACTCGACGCATGTCATCGATGCCAACTTCGGCGCGCTCGATCACAACCTGGTCTTCGTGAGTTCGGTCGGATATCTGCCGAACCTCGGGGGCACCGCGCTCTACGACGTCGCCTGCAATCAACTGGCAACCGATGCGGGCATCAACAACCTGGCCGGCGATGCCTTCATCGCCTGGATGTCCGACACCAATTCGCTCGCCCTGACGCGCCTCGGCGCGGCCCGCGGCTTCGTGCGCATGGACGGCAAAGCATTCGTCGACGACGGCATCACGACGCTCGAGACCTTTCACGCGGTGGAGTTCGATGAACTCGGAACGTTCGTCGCCGGCTTCAAGAGCCCGATGACGGGAACCAACCCGGGGGCCACCCTCAGCGTCAACAACTGCCTGGATTGGACATCGGTCGACGTCGCCGACCGCATGGTGAGGGGCAACGCCCTCCTCGGCCCGGGCTGGAGCGGTGGTGGCTCGGTCTTCTGCTCCTTTCCCGATCAGCGCATCTTCTGCTTCATGAATACGAAGACCGCGGCGCTCATCCCTCCGGTTACGGCAGGCAAGCACATCTACCTCACCGACACACCGTTCCTGCCCGGCACGGAAGACCCCGACACCAAGTGCGAGGCCGACAAGCCCGCCGGAACGGGAACGGTCAAGGCGCTGCTGGCCACCACCACTGTTCCCGCCTCGACGCACCTCGACGGCCCCACGACCTACATCCGCCCGGACGGTCACGTGGTGGGAACGGGCACTGAGATCGTCGCGGCGGCCGATGCAACAAACGTCACCGGCGCTCGACTGCGCACCGGCGTTTGGCAGACGGGGAACGGCACGTACCTGTCGACAACCGCCTGGTCCGGGGAGGAGGACATCGGCGACGTCGGAACGATTGCCACGACCTGTAACGACTGGGTCGATGCCGGTGGCACCGGCGCGGTCACGTTCGCCAACGCAATCACGTTTGCCTGGTGGTCCGGAAACGCGCAGCCGTGCAGCGCTACGGCCTTCCATCTGTTCTGCGTGGAGCAGTGAGAACGATCACGTGATGCAGGCAGCGAAGTGCCGCGCGGGAGGCAGATCGCGGGCGCGCTGCACACCGCGCTAGGAGCGAAGGACTCAATAGCGGGACTACTTCGACAGCGGCGTGAACGTTCCGCCCGAGCCCATGCAGGAAACATACGCGTTGAAGGAGCGATCGAGTTGGTAGGTAGGAACGAGGCAGTCGGCTCTGTAGGTAATCAGCGCGGACACCGCTTCCGCGGCCACCAAGACGCCGACGCGGCCATCCAAACTCGACGGCCCACCATTGCAGATACAGGGCTTCTTGGCCTTGTCGGCATCGTCCGAGATGCCAAACGACTTGAGACCTTTCAGAAAACGCTTCGTGTCGTCGGCCTCTGCCGACGCGGGACTGGACAGCGCGATGGCCACGACGGCCACAATCAACCACAACGCGCGCAAGGGAAACTGTCTCGAACGGGACATGAGGAGCCTCCTTGGTTGGGAAGTTCGGCGCAGAGCCTGATCGATATGTACTATGCAACATCCCCAATGCAGACCGCAACTCCGGTGCACGCAGGCGGCAGCTACTAATAGCGCTTGACGCTAATAGCGCGACACGCTATCATTCGCTCAGGTGATCAAGTCCTTCGCTGATCGGGACACCGAAAGAGTGTTGCGTCGCGAGCGGCTGCGACGCCTCTCGGTAGAGCTGCAACGAGCCGCGTTGCGGAAGCTCCTCATCCTCGAGGCGGCCGGATCGCTTGGTGATCTGCGAGTTCCTCCGGGCAATCGACTGGAGAAACTCGGCGGCAACCGACAGGGCAAGCACAGCATCCGGATCAACGACCAGTGGCGAATTTGCTTTCGGTGGCGAGATGGCGATGCGCACGACGTCGAAATCATCGACTATCACGACTGAGGAGAACGCGATGACGAAGAGAATGCGACCTGTTCATCCGGGCGAGATCTTGAGTAAGGAGTTTCTCGCACCACTCGCTATCAGCCAGTACCGGCTCGCCAAGGACGTACGGGTCGATCCGCGGCGGATCAATGCGATCATCCTAGGGAAACGCGGGATCACGGCAGATACGGCTCTGCGGCTCTCCCGGTACTTCGGTCTTTCGGAGAGGTTCTGGTTGAATCTCCAGGCCCGCTACGATCTCGAAGTGGAAAAGGATCGATTGGGACCGAAACTCGAAAGGGAGGTGCGGGTCTTGAGGAATGCTGCCGCCTGACGACGAGTGTGATGTGTCAACCTACGCCGGACAGCGCGCGCCGCGATCACTGTAGCCGTTCTCGCAAGGCCTCGTACGGGGTCTTGCCGGCAAACGCCCCGTGGGGGCGGTGGTAGTTGTAGAAGGTTTCCCACTCGGTGAGTTTCGCTTCGAGATCGACATCGCCCTTGTAGCTGAGCACTTGGTAGAACTCCTGCTTGTCGGTGCGGTGGGAGCGTTCGACCTTGCCGTTGAGCTGTGGCGTGCGCGGTTTGATGTAGGCGTGCTCGACCCCCCGGTCGGCCAGGTGCCAGTGCAACAAGGCCTGAAACTCGTGCCCACGATCGGTGCGCGCCATGTTGATGCGGAAGGGGAACTTCGCGATCACGTAGTTCATGAAGTCGATGGCGTTTTGCTGCGTGTGGCGCGTGTAGACCTTGAGCGCACGAATGCGCGTCGCGTCGTCAATCGCGGTGTACTGGAAGCGGCGCACTGCGGTCCCGCGTGGCGTCGCCAGGCTGAGGAATGTCACGTCGACCTGCACGTGATGCCCCGGCACCTGCTTGGCATAGCGGTGCGTGTGGACCG
Organism: Deltaproteobacteria bacterium; assembly: GCA_029262315.1. GTDB lineage: Bacteria > Desulfobacterota > Binatia > UTPRO1 > UTPRO1 > JAJCZP01. Next base: position 8,638 of record JAJCZP010000076.1, read on the forward strand.
CGCGTCGTCCCACACGGCCCGGGAGGCGCTGCATGCCGTGGCGACGACAGATGCGGTACACGCTCGCATCGGAGATCCGAATGCCGTGGTAGCGGTCTAGGTACCACACGATACGGATCGGCCCGAGATGATAAGTGCGTCGCAGGTGGAGCACCTTCTCCACGATCGCGGGCACGATCGCGTGGGGCTGCGTGTACGGGGCCGGTTTCTTTCGCAGGAGCCCGGCCTCGCCCTCACGTTCGTAACGATTCCTCCAGACGTAGAAGAGGGACCGCGGGATCCCAAAGTACCGGCACGTCCGGTTGATGTTTCCGGAACGCACCGCGTGCTCGAGCACTCTCCGTTTCCGCCGCACCTCGCGCTCTTCCTTGGACATGGACGACCTCCTTCGACCGGGGCTGAGACCCGACCCCAAAGTGTCCTAAGAAGGCGGTAACTCCTACACGCCAACACCGGAGGTTTCCCCGTCGCGTCCACACCGTCGCGCTCCGCCCTCGAGGACACCCCCGAGCAACGAGAAGCGCTGTATGAGAAGCTGTGGCAGCGAGGTAGCTTCGCGTTCTTTCTGAACCTCTACAACGACATCGCGATCAGCGAGGAAGCCAACGCGACGCTGGCCGACTTCGTGCGCGCCAAGATCCGCGGGATCGTGCGCGACCCCGAGACCGCCGAGAAGTTGATGCCTCACTACTTCGTGATGAC
>JAJCZP010000077.1 GCA_029262315.1 Deltaproteobacteria bacterium
AGAATGAGGGCCGGGAGGTGACTGCGAGCAATCTCGAGACCCTCCTCGCCGGTCGTCGACTCCGCGACCTGGTAGCCCCGAGCCCCGAGGACGTCGCGGAGAAGCTTCGCATTCATCTCATTGTCCTCGACTACCAGGATCAGCTCACCTGCCATAGTTACTCTCCTAGACGTCGCCGGTCGGGACGATCATCACGGCTGCTGGTGAGCCGCGATCGTTCTCCACCGGGACAGTGCATTTTTTCCGGCGCCTTTGACAAGGCCCAGAACGGTAGGTCGTAACCGCGAAGTCCTCAATCAGCCGCTGACCGTCACCCTCATTGGCGGCGACCTCGCCGATACGAAGCAGCCCGGCGAGGTCACGATGAGCGTGAAGCTACAGAAGAAATAGGCGGGCGGGCCGGCATCGGCACGAGCGGGTCGGTCGGGAGGCCGACGTGGCGGACGATGCGGCGCACCACGACCGGGTTCTGGATGGCGGCGAGGAACCGGAGGCGACCACCGCACGCGCAGGCCAGGACGTGGATCTCAAACTGCACGAGCTCGCCCACACACGCGCGGCGCTCGCGCGGCTGGTAGCTCCGCCGGGCCCGGCGGGCGCGGGGCACCCAGAGCTCCGCCTCGGTCATCCACCGCCGCAGCGTCTCGACCGAGAGCCGGAGCCCGTGCGCCTCGGTGAGCTTCTCGTGCGCGAGCGTCGGCCCGAAGTCGTGGTAGCGCTCCCGAATGAGCGCCAAGGCCTGCCGCTGTAGCGTGTTCGCGAGCCGACGATTACTCGCACGGCCGCGGTGCCCGGAGATCAAGCCCGGCGCACCGCGCTCGCGGTAGGCACGGTACAACCGTCCCACCTGGCGCACGCTCAGTTCCAGCTGCTCGGCTGCACACCGCTGCGTCAGGCGCCGCTCTGCTAGCCGTGTCATCACCGCCAATCGATCCGCTTCCCGCATCGTCAAGTGCCCGTCCATGCGCCCGAACTGCCACAGAACCGGACATTTCTACTTTGGAGAAAGCGGACACTTTCACTTTGGGCCTACACGCGAAGGTCCGACTTCGAGGTCTCACGTCAACCGATATCAGGCGTTCATGTTGCCTATCCTCACGTCATTGTTGGGAATGGGCGATCACGCCGGTATCGAGAGATGACAAACATCACGAGCGCAGGGCTGACCTGACCCTTGGGCTGGTGGTACTGATGATCTCGACGCCGTCATCTGCCTCGATCTCGTCTTTCATCGCGTGATCGAGGAGGAGGTGAGCACGATCATGAGCGCCGAGGCCGCACGCCAGTTGGAGCACGAGATCAAGGAGCCACACGGCCTGAGCGGGCGTATCCGCTGGCTGCGTGACTACTACTTCGAAGGCGTCGGCCGCGATTGGAACAACGAGTTCTCGTGCTGGACGACGGGTACGCCCTGGGATGTCGTCTACGATGAGACGACCTACTACATCGTTCCCGAGACCTACGCGTTCTTCCAGACCTTCTGCTCTTCGACTCGGCAGGCGGCGCGACCGGTGCGTCTGCATCCTGATTTTTGGTCCTGGAGCCTGGTCGAGCGCCGTGCTTGGTTCATACGCGAGGTCATGGTCGAGTACGTGCCCCACGAGATCCTGCCGGGCGATCTGCTTGCCGGCGCGCGTTTCAACATCCTGGCCTCGCGTTGTTGGACGAAGCGCGAGGCGCGGCAGCGAGAGCGTCGGGTCGGCGGGCGGCGCGGGACGCGGGCGGCGACCAAATGGTTCCACGAGCACGGCTACGGCAACGCGGGCGCGACCAGTGGGCATCTCGTCCCGGATCACATCCGGGCGCTGCGGATCGGCTGGAAGGGGATCTACGACGACCTGGCCAGTCGCCACGACGCGCTCTCCGCACGCGAGCGCCGCGGCGCAAAGGGTGAGCAGCTGCGGGCCATGATGACGGCCGCGACGATGCCTCGCGACGTCGCCGCCAAGTACGCGGCGCGCTGTCGGGCGCTCGTGGAGACGGAGCCCGATCCAGACCGTTGCGACGAGTTGGTGCAGATGGCGCGGAGTCTCGACCGGGTGCCGTGGCTGCCCGCGGAGACCTTCTGGGAGGCGATGCAGGCGCTGTGGCTGAACCACATGCTCATCATGAGCGACGAGAACTATCCGGGTCCCGGGGTGAGTTTCGGACGCGTCGACCAGTATCTGCTCCCGTATTGGGAGCGGCTGGGTGCCGATGGTGCGGACCCTGCGTTCGGCAAGGAGATTCTCGGGTGCTTCTGGGTGCACGCCAATACCGCGTATGACGCGATGATCCGCGTCGGCGGCAATCAGGGCATTACGTCGGGCTTCGGCCAGCTGGTCACGCTCTCGGGGATGGGGCCCGGCGGCAAGGACATGACCAACGACCTGACCTACGCGATCCTCGAGGTCATCGACGCGATGAGTCCCATCCTCGAGCCGAAACCGAGCGTGCGTCTGCACCGGGGGTCGCCCGAGGCGCTTCTCGATCGGGTGACCGACATGATCGCGGACAGCCAGGGCGCACCGTTCCTTCTGAACTTCGACGAGCGCTCGATGGCGGGCCTGCTGCGCGAGGCGCGTGAGGCCCGCTGCGAGCACCTCATCAACGAGGAGAACGTGTACGACTACGCGCCGGTGGGTTGCTTGGAGAACACGATGGTCGGCAACGATCGCTCCGGCACCGTCGATTGCAACCTCAACCTTCTGAAGGCAGTGGAGCTGGCGTTGACCAACGGCCGTGACCTCGCGCCGGCGGTCGATCCGATCACTGGTAACGAGGCGCCGATTCGTCAGGACGGCGCCGACACGGGCGATCCCCGGCGGTTCACGACGTGGCCCGAGTTCTGGGATGCCTACGTCGCGCAGACGCGCTCCATCGTCGGTCGCTGCGTCGCGCTCTATGAGCGGACCGAGGCATTGCGCGCGGAGCTCAGTCCGACGCCGTATCTCTCGTGTCTCGTGCGTGGGTGCGCCGAGAGGGCGCTCGACATCACGCGCGGCGGACCCGAGCTGAGCTTTACGACCATTGAGGCGGTGACCTTTGCGACCACCGTCGACTCGCTGCTAGCCATCAAGTACCTGGTGTTCGACGCGCGTACGGCGACCATGGGTGAGCTGATCCGTGCTCTGGAGGACAACTGGGAGGGGCACGACACGCTCCAGGCCTGGGCCAAGTATCGCGCGCCCAAGTACGGTCGCGATGACGATGCTGCCGATGCCATGGCCGCGCGTGTGATGGCGGCGTGGACCGCCGAGACCTGGCGCCACCGTACAGTATCGACACAACGACAGTTCCGGCCGGGCATGCTGAGCTGGAACTATTGGGTCGCCGACAGCCACGTGCTCGCCGCGAGCGCCGACGGTCGGCCCAAGGGGAAGTTCCTCTCGAACGCCCTGTGTCCCTCCAACGGCACGGACATAAACGGGCCCACGGCGAACGCGAACTCGGCCGGCAAGGCGCTCGGCGGGACGGCGCCCCCCGGGCTGGGCGACTGGGGTGAGTACGTCAACCTACTGCCGAACGGTGCGAGTCATACCATCAGCTTCAGTCCGTCGATGATTCGCGACCGCGCGCACCGCGAGAAGTTCAAGGCCTTCCTGCGCGGCTACTGTCACAACGGAGGGACGGCGCTGCAGGTGAACGTGCTCGACGCCGAGATCCTGAAGGACGCGCAACGCCACCCCGAGAACTACCGCCACCTGCTGGTGCGCGTGACGGGCTACAACGCGTACTTCACGTGCATCGGCCGAGAGCTTCAGGACGAGCTCATTGCGCGGGAAAGCCACAGCCAACTGTAGCGGGGCGCCGCCTATGCGCGGGAAGACCTCCGTCAGTCGTGGCCAGGCGCTGGCACCGGCGCCCGAGCCACGAGCGCCGGGCCCGGCGGCGACCGTGCTGAATCTTCAGCGCATGTCGACCGAAGACGGCCCCGGGCTTCGCACCACCGTCTTTCTCAAGGGCTGCAGCCTGGCGTGCGCGTGGTGTCACAACCCCGAGGCGATGGCGTCCAGGCCGCAGCTCGTGTGGTACGGCTCCCGATGCATCGGTACGCGGGCGTGTATCACGAGCTGCGGTGAGGATGCGCTCAGGCTGGAGGGCGAGGAGGTGGTGATCGACCATCGACGCTGTACGGCATGCGGCGATTGCGTGGATCGCTGTGCCTCCGGGGCCCTGGAGACGCTGGGTATTCGTTGGCAGCTCGACGCACTGGTCGCGGAGGTCGCCAAGGATCGGAGCTACTTTGCAGCATATGGCGGTGGGGTGACGGTCTCGGGAGGCGAGCCGGCGCTGCACGCCCCGTTCGTTGAGCCGTTCCTCCGCCGTTGTCGCACGCTCGGTTTGCACACGGCCATCGACACCTGCGGCATGTGCTCGGCCGCCGCGCTCGAGAGGCTGACTGCCGCGTGCGACCTCGTGCTCTATGATCTGAAGGAGATCGATGGAGAGGCCCATGCCCACTTCACCGGGTCCTCGAATGAGCGCATCCTCGCCAACCTGCGCGAGCTCGCGGGACGTATGCGCGGCGGCTCACGCCCGTCTGAGCTGTGGATACGGACGCCGCTCGTTCCCGGTGCGACGCTTGCCGAGCGGAATCTTCGTGGCATTGGCGCCTTCATCGCCGAGCACGTCGGTGACGTGGTTACCCGGTGGGAGCTGTGCGCCTTCAACAATCTCGCCGTGGACAAGTACGAGCGGCTCGGCATGGTCTGGGACCATGCGGCGACTCCGCTCCTGACCGACCGCGAGCTCGCGTGCGCGACCGAAATCGCACGCGGCTCGGGCGTCGACCCTTCCATAGTCTTTGCGACCGGCTCGACGCGCGCGGCAGCGCCGAGCGCAGCAAGCGTGGATGTCCAGCGCGGGAGGTCGAATGGCAGTGCCCACTGAGACCGTGCGAGCCGCCGCGCCTCTTCGCGCGCCGGCCGGAGCCGCACTCGGCGAGAGCGACATGCAGGCGTTCGAGCACGACGCCAAGATCGGCCTTCTCGCAACCGTCAATGCGGAGGGGCTGCCGCATGTGAGCCTGATCACATCGATCCAGGCGCGGGGGCCGCGTGCGCTGATGTTCGGACAGTTCACCGAGGGAATGAGCAAGGCGCATTTACGGGTCAATCCGCGTGCTGGGTTTCTCGTGCTGAGCCCTGGGGGAGAGGTGTGGCGTGGGCAGGCGCACTGGACGGGGGCGACGCGGACGGGTGCCGAAGTTGAGCTGTACAATCGCAAGCCGATGTTTCGCTACAACGCGTACTTCGGCATTCACGCGGTGCACTACCTCGATCTCGTGCGGCTCGCTGATCGCGAGCAGCTCTCGGTCGGACGGCTTGCGGCCGCAGCGTATGCGCTGCGTGTTGCCCGCTTCATCTCCGGGAGGCCCGGCGGGCGTGAGCCCGCGGTGGTTTTGAATGCGTGGACCGAACGTCATCTCAAACGCCTCAAGACACTGAAGTTCGCCTCCTGGGTCGGTGAGGATGGCTATCCGGTGATTACGTCACCCGTGGCATGTCGTCCCGCCGATCGTCGGCGTCTGACGCTGCGTCCGATGGGATCTGGCAGCGACCTCGCCGGACTCACCGAGGGGCAACACGTCGCCGTCTTTGGCGTGAATCTCGACACCGAGAGCGTGTTGGTGCGCGGACGCTTCGCGGGATGGCGACGCTCCGTGGGTATCAAGGCCGGCGTCCTCAATCTCGACTGGGTCTACAACTCGATGCCGCCGAAGCCCGGGCAGATTCATCCCGTCACGCCCCTCGAGCCGGTGAGCTTCGCGCACGCCGGCCCCTGACCTGGAGGGAAGCACGGAGCGCGCCGGCGCACGGATCCTGCGGTGTTGGACGCAAGCATCCCAATTCAATAGCCTTCAAGAGCTGCGTCACGGGCAGGTCGCGATGACCCGAAGTGAGATCGTGCCCAATCCGCTTGGATCTGTGATAGCCAACCGAACGCAGGGCCGGCGCCGGCCAACTACCAAGGAGATTCACATGCGTGCAGTGCTACTTTTCCTCGGCGGCTTTGCTGCCTGCCTCTCGCTGATCGTCCTCCTGGGTGCGAAGCATTCGCCGACCAAGGCCAAGGCGACGACAGATCGAGACGTCTACTACCCGGCGACGGAGGATCTCGGCAAGGACGAGATGCGCGTCGTGGCGCTTGGCACGGGCATGCCGAGCGTCCGTCCGAAGCAAGCCGCCGCCTGCTGGCTCGTCGAGCTAGGCAACGGGGACAAGTTTCTCTTTGACATCGGCAGCGGGTGTCACGAGCGGCTGGCGGCCCAGAAGATCCCTTACGACTACCTGAACAAGGTATTCATCGGTCATCTGCACGTGGACCACATGGGGGACCTGCCGAGTCTCTGGCTCGGTGGCACGGTGATGAATCGCCTCGTGCCGCTTCGCATCTGGGGGCCGAGCGGCGCGACGAAGGAATTCGGTACTGCGGCGTCGATGCAGAAGATGAAGGAGATGTACGTTTGGGACATCGGGACCCGCTCAGGCGTGATCGACTTCCGAGGTGGGGAACTCGAGGTGAACGAGTTCCCGTTCAACGGCATCAACGAAGTCATCTATCAGGAAAACGGCGTGACTGTGCGTAGCATTCCTGCCGTCCACGGCCTCGACGGCGCTGTGAGTTTCATCCTGGAGTGGAACGGACTCAAGTTCGTCTACGGTAGCGACACGATCCCGAACAAGTGGTTCGTGGAGCACGCCGCCGGCGCGGACATTGCCATCCACGAGTGCTTCCTGCCGCCCACGTTGCTCGTGACGAAGCAGGGTTTCGCACCCAAGGAGGCACTGATGGTGGGCACCCAAGGACACACGTCACCGGAGCAGTTCGGCAAGGTGATGTCACTAGCAAAGCCGCGTCTCGCCGTCGGCTACCATTTCTACAACGATTTCGATACCGAGCCCGAGGTTCGGGATCGAGTCCGGCGCACGTACGACGGTCCCCTCGACCTCGCCGTCGACTACATGGTGTGGAACGTCACGAAGGAAGAGATCCGCGTGCGGATGTCCGCGGTCGACGAGGAGGTCTGGCCGAGCCCCGCGCTCAAGAAGAAGATCGCGCCCGACACGGGCAGCGCGATCAATTTCTCGGAGTTTACCATCTCCGGGGCCCTCGGCTTTCCCGAGGTGACGCAGCCGATCTTCGACGAGATCAACGAGAAATATGGCACGGACATAAAGCCGCTCTTCACGAAGTAGGCCTGACCGACTGCCATACACGACGCAGGTGGCGATCCGGGACTGAGGGAGTAGCGCAGGGTAGGGGCGTTCCCGCCGTCTCACGCCACTGCCTTGACGGTCCCGATGATCGGAACATCAAGGCAGAATGGCGTACAAATCCCGTCGGGGACGCTCAGTCGCCGAACCGCTTTCGATGCTCCGCGTAGAACTCTTCGATCGGTTTGAACTCGGGCTCTGTGCTGAACTGCTCTTCCGTATGTGCGCGCAGCTCGTCCTCGCTCATCGACAGCTCCCACGGCTGGGCTTGAGGCTGGGCGACATGGAAGGGCGAATCGCAAAAGACCTCGATACGGTTGTCCTCAGGATCCTTGAAGTAAACAGACCACGCGTTTCCATGGGTAAGTGGCGTGATCTCGCTAGCGCGGCCGTCGGCCGCCAGCTTTTCCGCCAGGGCTTTGACGTCGGCCAGCGAGTCGACCTTGAAGGCCATGTGATCGAGGGTCGTCGACGGACCCTCGCCGCGGACCGGCACGAAGGCCATCTGATGATGGTCGCTTCCGACCTGTGTAAGGAAGGCCAGCTCGAGGCTCTCGGGGTTAGCGCGATCGAGCGGGCCGTGATCGCTGACCGCGAAACCGAGGATCTCTGTGTAAAAGCTCAGCATTTTCCGTAGATCACGGACGTAGATAACGGCGTGGGACCAGCGCAGCTTCATGGGCATGTCTCCTTCCGTCTAGCATCTGTATTTGCGCATATTACAGAATTGCTAGCGACGCAAAGTTGCAACCATCGCAAGTTCAATGATACACACGGTCCGGGAACTCGGGGAGCCGAAGATCCGGGGCCAGGGGCAAAGAGCATGACGAACGTCGAAACCGCTGAGGCCGAAGCCACGACCGGGCGGGTCGCTCGACGCCGGGCCAGGGTTCGCCAGCGGCTCTTGGTAGCCGCCGAGGAACTGATTGCGGCCCGCGGCGTCGAAAGCGTGACCATCGACGACATCACTGACGCCGCCGACATCGCGGCGCGCAGCTTCTACCATCACTTCGACAGCAAGCACGACATTCTCGTTCCGCTCGCGCGAGCGCGCACGAACTCGCTCAACCGCCGAGTCGACCAGCTGGTCGACGAGATCGAAGACCCGGCCGAAATGATGGCAACCGGCATGCGTCATGGGCTGCGCGTGATCACCACCGATCCGCTGTGCCGCTGGTTCGTGCAGAACTCAGGTCTGCCACACGAGCGACTCTATGAGGGACTGGCCGACAGCGGCATGCGAGATGCCAATCGTGCCGTGGAGGCCGGCCGCTTCGCCGTTGCCAACGTCGAGGTCATCCGATTGCTCGTAAGCGGCGCGTTCATCGCGGTGATGAGCGCGCGCGTTGACGGCAAGCTCAGCGACGACGATCTCGACGACGCCATCGAGCATATCTTGCGACTGTTCGGAGTGGACAAGGCCGAGGCCCGCGACATCGCGCACCGCCCGCTCCGTCCCTTGCCCGCCGACCCGGGTGCCACGTAGCGATCAACGAGCACGGAGAAGCACAGGACAAGACGAACAGGGAGAGACGGTATGTTTTCGACTAGCAGCGACCAGCGGACGCGCCGTCCTGGTGGCCAACGGTGGTATCTACGACCTGGAGCGCCACAGCGGTGGAGCTTTCTCAGTCGATTCGATGGAAGCTATCGGGCGCTACGGTGAGCTACGCGAGGTTGCGGCCGCCTTGGGGGATCGCCCGGACGCGGAGTTTGACGTCACGGCCCTCGAACCGTGTGTGCCCAGGCCCTTCGGCATCGGGCTGAACGACGGCTCGCACGCCGAGGAAACCGGGGCTGAGCTGCCGCCGGCACCATTGATCTTTGCCAAGGTCCTCCGCCCCGAAAACGAAACCACAATCATAGAGGTGACACGATGGATTACGGTATCTGCACATTCCCGACCGACTACGCAATGCAACCGGCAGAGCTCGGCCGCGCTATGGAAGAACGCGGTTTCGAATCGCTGTGGGTCGCCGAGCACACCCACATCCCCTGCTCGCGCGAAAGTCCCTGGCCCGGAGGTGACGAGCTGCCGCAGATGTACTACGACGCCTACGCTCCGCTGATCGCGCTTGCGGCCGCCGCGACGGCTACGACCAAGCTCAAGATCGGCACCGGCATCTCACTGGTCGCGCAACACGATCCTTTGATCTTGGCCAAGGAGATCGCCACGCTCGATCGGATCAGCAACGGACGGTTCCTGTTTGGCGTCGGCGGAGGATGGAACCGCGAAGAGCTAGCCAACCACTACGACTTCCCGTTCGAGCGGCGCTGGAAGGTCATGCGCGAGCGCATCGAAGCGATGAAGGCCGTGTGGACCGAGGACAAGGCCGCCTATCATGGCGAGTTCGTCAACTTCGACGAGGTGTTCTCCAACCCGAAGCCTGTGCAGAAGCCGCACCCGCCGATCCATGTCGGTGGCGCTTCACCGTGGGGGATCACACGCGCGCTTCGTTACGGCGACGGCTGGATTCCGCTCAGTGGCCGCGGCGATACCGATCTGCTCGAGGACATGAAGCTGTTCCGTAAGATGGCCGCTGAAGCCGATCGCGATCCGGATTCGATGGAAGTTTCAGTCTACATTGCTCCCAACGATGCCGAGCGACTCAAGCAGCTGCGCGATGCTGGATTCCGTCGTGCGTTGTTCTTGGGGTTTCCTGTGGGCTCGAAGGATCTGCTGCCGATACTTGATGAGTATGCGGAGGTGGCGCAAAAGGTCGGGTGATACGATACCGGTTCGGTGCCTTGAACCAGATTCTGTGCTGTCTCGTGACCGTGCTGCCGGACGAGGGAGGCGATTTGGCCGATGAGGTTTCGTCGCCCGTGCCACGTCTCGCCACCACCGCGTCGCGACCGGCGCGCGGGCTAGTGCGGCAGCTCTCGGCCCAGCCAATCGCGGTAGAACGTCTCGAGATCCGGCAGGAAGTCGAACACCAGCGGGTACCCGGGCGGGAGCGCCTCGACCTCGAGCAGCGCCACGCAGCCGGGACAGAAGAACTCCCGCAGCTCCATCCATTCCGGGTCGCAGTGGGTCATGGTCTGGTAGAGTTCGAGCAGCGATGCCTCGCTGTCGCGGACCTTGACCAGCGCGCTCTCCTTCCAGTTCGTCCGATAGTCACCGAACTCGTGCCCGCAATCACACTTGACCACACGCTGGCCGTCTGGGCGCTGCACGATGAAGAGATGGACCCCGTACGGGAGCAGGATGGTGTCCTCCCACGGGACGCGCCCCTGCATGATGGCGACGTACTGGTCGAAACGCGCCGGGTCCTTGAAGCTCGAGAGCATCTTGTGGATCTCGCTGAACGGCAGCTTGCCGTCGATGAGATCCTCGATCTGTCGGTCCGGATAGCTGGTCGTCATCGTCGTCTCTCCATGCGGGTTCACCGTCACAACGTATAGTCGTCCGGGAGCTCGTGGAACGCACGAAACTCGTCCGCGAAGGCCGTGCTGAGCTCCATGGCCGAGCGGTACATGCGCCGCACCGGCTCGATCATGTCGCCGCGGAGCACCCGCTCGCGCTGCGCCTTGCGCCACTCGCTCACCGGGCGGGCTTCGGCCCGACGCGTCGCGCGCATACTTGCTCGCTCGGCTGCGGTCGCCTCCATGTCCACGTCGACGTCGTCGTTTGCGCGCGTGAGCACGACACCGTACGTTGTTTTCGCGAAACGCTCGCTCAGGAAGCCGGTCGCAACATCCTCGGCCACCGACCGCGGGTCGCGCTCGAGGGGATCGCCGAGCCCCTTACCGCCGTTCTGAACCGACAGGTAGAGATCCCGCTCGCCGAACGCGTGCGGCAGCGTGACGGTGTGGTCGTCGTACTGCACGAGCTCGGCGGTCAGACAACGGTCGATCTCGCTCGCCGCCGTATCGCCGTCACGCACCGGGTACGGCTTGCGCGCAGCGACGACCTCGGCGAGATTGTTGCGTTTGAGGTTCTTGCGATAGCCGGTGGCATTTGGATAGCCGCCCCAGAGCCCGGAGTTTTCGAAGGCCTTTCCGCTGTTGATGTTCTGCAGCTCGTAGTGCGGAGTGTTCCAGGCCATCTTGAGCGACTCGATGCCGGCGCCGCCGCGGAACTTCCCGGGGCCCGCCGTGTTCGGCTTGACCCGCCGACCGAGATACAGGAACGGCTCGACCGTTTCCCAGATCTCGACTTCGCCCATGTCGCCCTCCGGATTCCAGACCGCGGCAGCGAAGTCGAGGCCGTCGCGACAGAACCCGGCGCCGGTCCCCGCGCAGCCGAACTCGAAGTTCGTCGTGGCCGACTGCGCCCCGTACTGGTCGAGGCCGCCACCCTGGAAGACGTTGCCCGTCACACCGTACGGGGCGATGACGTCCTCCAGATACCCGCGCGCCTGGAACGCGCGGCTCAAGTGTTTGACCAGGCTCGTGAACGACGGGATCAGGAACAGCCACGCGATACCGGTCGAGACGCTGGGGTCACCCGGGTTCGCCCACGAGCCGAGCGGGTAGTACTGCCGGGTGCCGTAGTAGGCGCCGTCGTTGACCTTGTCGTTGGGAACGACGAGCTGGCTGAGTACGACCCAGACCGCTCCCTGCATGCCCGACGGCGTACAGTTCATCGAGTGATAGCCCCACTTGTCGGCGCCCTCCATGGACAGGCCGAGCATCCCGTCACGTTCGATGGTCATCTCCAGGGGCATGTGGGCGATACAGTCGATCCTGGCGTGCGCGGGCAGGCGCTCCTCTCCGGAAAAGCCGTACGTGCTGAAGGCGGTGGAGCGGTAACGCCCGGGGACGGTGAGTTCTTTGATGCGCTGGAGGAACGAGCGCCGCCCTTCTTCGATGATCTCGCGGATAGCCTTCTTGTAAGTGTCGAGCCCGATCTCCTCCACGAGCTCGAGCACGGCGCGCCGAATGAGATGATTGCCGGCGATACGCGCCTTCTCGTCCAGCTTCCAAAAGGTCGGTGCGCGTGTCGCCTTGGCGCAGCGTAGTTCGTGATCGCGAAACAGGGTGTCGTTCGCACCGCACTTGAGCGCGGGCACGTCGATGCCGTCTTCGAAACGCGACGTCGGCCCGACCGGCACCGAGCCCGGTGTCAACGCGCCGATGTCGATCTCGTGCGTTACGCCCCCGGCCCAGCCGATGATCGCATCGTCGTGAAAGATCGGGACGAGCGTCTGCACATCGGCATTGTGCACGTCGCCGATATGCGGGTCGTTGTTGATGAAGATGTCGCCGTCGGCGATGCCCGGATTATTCTCGAAATCCTCGCGAATCATGTACTTGATCGCATCGCTCATCGTGTGGACGTGTACGATGATGCCGGTCGACAGCGCGATGGAGTCGCCCTCGGGGGTGTAGACCGAGAAGCACAGCTCGCCGATCTCCTTGACGATCGGCGATGCCGAGATGTTCATCGCGGTCGCGCGCGCCGTGACCAACGCGCCCCGCAGCTTCGAGAAGATCTTCTCGTACAGGATGGGCTCGCGCTCCTTCAACTCGAGCGCCTCTACTCCCGCGTACCGTCCGGTACGCGCGAATGCCTCTTCGTTGGCTTCCAGCATCGCGCGTAGGCTCGTTCCGTTCCATCCGATGCTGGCGGCGGTTTCCAAAGTCCTCACGGCTTTCATGGCATTTACTCCTTCGCACCGGATGACGCCGCGCGCAGACGCAGGTGCAGGATCATGTGCTCGTCGAGCTCGACGAGGCTGTCGGGCGGCACCACGACCGTGGTCGAGGGGGCCTCGATGATGGCCAGGCCACGGATGACGTTGCCGGGCACGATCTTCTCCATGTTCCATATCTCGGCGGTCAGAAACTCGCCGCGCCAGTAGACCTCACGCTCCCCCTTGCGTGCGTCCGCCGACGGGATCTCGCCGACACACGGGCGGGTGGGCAGAATCGGCTTCTCCACGTCTGAGCGACCCGCCACGACCAGGGTCGTGATGAGAAAGCCGAGCTCGGGCGAGCGTGCCGCCAGCGAGTAGACCTTGGCATAGAGATCCTCGAAGTCGGCAATCACGGCCTCGATGTCGGAGAAGTCGTCGAGGTGGCTCTTCCCGGTCCCGACCTCGAGGTCGTTTAGCTGACCGGCATACTGGACGCGGAACAGCAGCTCGAACTGCACCTGATCTTCGGCGACGTCGTTGCTACGAAACTCGGCCCGGACCTTCTCCTTGAGCGCCTCGGCCTGCTCATTGACGCGCGCAATCAGGCCCTGCTTCTGCTCGTCGGGGAGATCCGCGCTCACGGGAAACGCAACCGAGTGATCGTACCGGTACTCGAAGTCGGCACAGCTGCAGCCGTACGCGGAAAAACCCGCCGCCCAGGTCGGAATGAGCACGTCGTCGAAGCCCAAGTTGCGGGTGTAGCCGGCTGCGTGGACCGGACCGCCGCCACCGTAGCTCATGCACACGAAGTTCCGCGGCGAGTAGCCACGGCCGACGATCGTCGAATAGACCTGGTTGCGGAGACTGTCCTCCAGAATCTCGATCACACCCTCGGCCGCCTGGTAGACGTCGAGTCCGAGCGGCCGCGCGATCCGGCTCTCGACGACCTCGATCGCGCGCGCACGCGACAACGTGATCTCGGCGCCGAGGAAGTAGTTGGGATCGAGATATCCGAGCACGATGTGGCAGTCGGTCACCGACGGGGTGTCGATGCCACCTTCGAGGTAACACATGCCGATGTTCGCGCCGGCGCTGTCGGGCCCCAGCTCGATACGGTTGCTCGTCGGGTTCACACGGACGAAGCTGCCGGTGCCTGCGCCGATCGAGTCGACCTGCACCTGCGGCAACGCAAGCACGAAGCGCGCGATCTCCGGGTTGGAGCGGATCTGATAGGTGCCCTCGGTGATCAACGCGAGATCGAAGCTGGTTCCACCGATGTCGGTACACACGATATTCTTCAGACCCAGGAGCTGCCCGAGGTGCCGCGCGCCGACGACGCCGCCGATCGGCCCCGAGGCCAGCGTGCGCGCCAACTCGCGCGCCTTCGTGGAGATCGTGCCGCCGTGGCTCGCCATCACGCGCAGGTCGAAGTGCGCGCCGTTTGCCTCGCAGCTCGCCTGCACGTTCTCCATTTGCCCGCGCGAGGGAGCAGCAGCATAGGCTTCGATCATCACCGTGTTCAGACGCGCGAAGTCTCCTCGCACCGGGTAGAGATCGCTGGAGAGATAGATGGGAACGTCGACGCCGCGTGCCCGCATGATTTCGACGGCGATGCGCTTGACGGCGCGCTCGTGCGCGGGGTTGCGATAGGAGTGGAGCAGGCACACGCAGATGGCGTCGACCGCGTCGTCGACGAGGCGCTCGACAGCCGCGCGCGTCTCGTCCTCGTAGAGCGGAATCGCGACCTTGCCGAACAGATCGATGCGCTCGGGAATGCCGTGTATGCGGTCTCTCGGGACCAGCGGCACGTTGTGGACGTGCGTCTGCACATGCAACCGGTCCGAGTAGGAATAGCCCAGGTAAGTCTGGATGCCCCGCTCGAGCAGCAGATAGTCCTCCTGGCCAGCGGTCACCAGCAAGCCGACCCTGCCGCCCTTGCGTGAGAGTAGCCGGTTCAGCATGGCGGTCCCCGAGTAGACGCCCGACACCAGGGTGGGAAACGCCTCGGCGACGTTCATGTCCCAATACCGGAGCGCGTCGGCGGCGGAGCGCGCGAAGCCGTTGGCCTCGTCCTCCGGGGTAGTCTGCGCCTTTCCGACGACGAACTCGCCATCAGCGTCGATCACGAAGGTATCGCACATGGTGCCGCCAGCATCGATGGCCAGGACCTTCGGCGTGCGCGTCGGAGTGCTCATCCTCATCGTTCCGCCTCCGCTTTCGTTCGTTAGAGTGTTTACTCTATCTGGCTAGAGCAGATACTCTAATTGCACGAGCGACGTCAAGCGGATTCTGGAGGAAGTGCATTTGGCCGGTACGAACAAGGAACGGATCATCGAGACCGCGCTCGAGTTGTTCAATGTCAGGGGGGTGCAGCGGGTGAGCACCAATCACATCGCCACGCACCTGGGCATCAGTCCCGGCAACCTCTACTACCACTTCGCCAATAGGGAGGAGATCGTACGGGCCATCTTCCCGCGGATCGAGGAATCCGTACACGCGGCGATCGCACTGCCCGAGGATCCGCCGATCTCGGCAGCCGCGCTCGGGGCGTACTACCTGGCTGGCCTCGAAGGGCTGTGGGACTATCGCTTCTTCTACCTTGAAGTGACCGCTATCACGCGCGCCGACGCCACGCTCTGCGACCGCTATCGTGAACTGCACGAGTGGCTCATCGCCACCTTCGTCCGACTCTTCACGCTACTCACCAGACAAGGCGACATGCGCTCGGACCTCGCCACGCCCGAGCTCGAGCGCATCGCCGTGAACGCGTTCATCGTGTGGTTCGCATGGGTAGGCTACGTGCATACCGCGCGCCCGGAGCACGAGGTCGGCCGAGTCGACATGGCCGAAGGCGCGCTCCAGAGCTTCCTGGTCCTCGCGCCCCACCTCGATGAGGGGTTCCGCGAGCGCGTCCGCGCCATCGTCGCGGCGTAACCACGTCAGCCGACGCGCATTGCTGATCGCGCGCTAGGGACGCTTCTGTCGGCGCGGGGCGACGAACGCGTCTTCGTTGGCGGTCCCGGGTTTGCCCATGGTATCGCACGCAGGCCATGAGCCTCGATTCGATTCTTTTAACGCACGCAGAGGTCGCGGTCGCCGTGGCTGGGTTCGCGAGCGTCGTTGCCGTGCTCCAGCGACCTCTCACGCTTCTTCAACGTCAGCGCTTTTTCTCGATCCTTCTTGGGGCCTTGACCCAAATCCTGAGTTGTCTCACGACGGTATCGCTCATGGGCGTGGGGATGGATGGCCCCGTGCTTTGGCGTACCGCATCGGTTGCGACGCTCGCGCTCCTCATTCTGGTCACTGCAGTGCTCTACCTGCCGATGAGAACGCTCGGTGCCCACGGCATCGTTGTCATCAACGTTCCCGTGACATACTTCGTGTATGTCCTCTTTGCCGCCATGTGGGGATCGCTCCTCGCCAACCTGTTCGTCGTTGCTGTTCCTGGATTCGGTCTCTACTACTCGTACATGCTGCTCGGCCTGGCCAACCTCTTCCTCGTCTTCGCGGATGTCGTCGTCGGCGGGGGCGAGGGTACTTTCTGACGCAGGTCCTCGCTGCGGCCAGGGCGCGGATTCCTGGGATCGGCCCTCGTCAGGCTGCTTCCGCACGTCGCAGCAAGTCGATCTCCCGCAACCACCCAGGCTTTCGTCAGCGCGACGCGCGGGGTGCCTCATGGCTGCGTAAGGCGGTCACGTAGCCATGGATATGGCTCGCCGCCAACGTATTCGCGAGAGGGGAGTAGTGGCGAACGACGAACAGGCTCGCGGGAGCCGCTTCCTCGAACGCATCCATCAGGTCGATATATGGATATTTGCGAGCCTTGAGGTAAGAAAGCAGGGGCGAGTATCTCTTATCGCCTTGTCGCTGATGCCGAACGATGTCCTCCTTGCCTGGGAAGATGAGAATAATCGGTTGGGCATCGTCACTAATGACATTCTGGTAGAACACGTCGAGGAGTTTTGTTGTGATCCTGAACGCCTCTGAGGATTCGTTGTAGCGACCCCCGGTGACGATCGCATCCCTGGTGGCTACGTTGCGTATCTCCTGTAGGGCGATTTGCGTCATGCGCACCGTTGGTAACCAATCAATGCGATTCGATTGATAGCGTGTCCGATAGTAGAAATCATTGCTACCGAGATGCGACAAAACCGCTTGTGGCTCACGAAGAAGATGCCTGTAGTCATTGAGGTGGGGCAGGGGGTTCGGGAGAAGGGCGATGCTCTCGCCGCGCAATCGAAACCGTGGCTTGGCAAGCGGCATTCCCGTCTTCGGGTAGTAGAATGGGCGAAAAGTGTTCACGTTGCGATAGATATTCTCTGACATGAAGCCAATCAGCACGGTGTGAGATCTATATTGTCTCCCCTGTTCTAGGTACCGCAGGTAGGCTTGATCCAAGCCGTATCCACCTACACCGAAATTCAGCACCTCAATTGTCGGATCGCGGCTCTCCATACGCGCTTGCCATGTATCGTCATTGCCGACCTCATCTCCGTGCGTGAAGGAGTCGCCAAACGTAGATAGCCGATGGATGTCGTGAGCGGGCTGAAGGGCGTACTCTTTGCTGCTCCTGATGCCGGCTGAGTTGGAGCGGTTCAGCTTCGTGCTTCCGTTCGGCTTGATAGACCACCCTAAGGTGGGACTCAGCGTGATATACGGCGTTGTCTCTTCTACGAAAGTGCGGAGGATATCGGCGTGCTTCGTTGAGAGGATATCGGCGGGCTCGTAGCTGACATGGCGGAAGGTCCGCAAGGTCAACAAGCCAGCAACGGAAACTAGTTCGATACAGCCATACGTGAGCACAACGAGCATGATCCAGTATTTGAGTTTGTGTGCCGTAGCTTCGCCTCCGTCCGTGTTGCCCTTTTCTTCGCCCCTGGTGCCGTTGCCGCGTACACGTCTTCGCGGCCAGTCCCACAATCCATCAGAAATGTCCATGGAATCGGGCGGAGATTGGTGGTCGCGGGGCCGCTGCCATGCCGAGCGTCCGACTTCGGGCGCTACGTCACCCGAAGAGGCCGTTCAAGCTTCCTATCGTCGCTCAGCCATCGTATAGGAGTTCACGATGCGTCCCAGCAGACTGCATCATCACGCATACGTCTCCCGCGACTTGGAAGCCACACGTCGCTTCTACGAAGAGATCGTGGGCCTTCCGCTGGTTGCAACGTGGTGCGAGGAGCTGCTTGGGGAGGGCGACCCGGAGCCCTACTGTCACCTCTTCTTCGAGCTGGAAGACGGAGGATGTCTCGCCTTCTTCCACTTCGCGAGAGCGGAAACGACCGAAGAACACGCGAGTCTCGCCTCCACCTCTCCGTTCGATCACGTTGCGCTGGCAGTCACCTCGCAGGTCCAGGCGGCGGTCGAGGCGCGGGCCAAGGAGGCCGCGGTGCAGTCTCTGATCATCGATCATGGCTACTGCGTCTCACTGTATGTCCAGGACCCGGATGGGCTTGTCGTCGAGCTCACCGTGGATCACCCGCACGCGCTTGCCGAAGCGCCGCAGAGGCGCAGCAGCGCACACGCCGACTTGAAGCGGTGGCTCGCGGGAGACCACACGCCGAACAACGAATTTCGCAGGCACGACTAGGAGCGAGACGACGGATCTGTCCAGTCGGCGACTCACGGTGAGCTTCGACAACGGCCTCTTCTCGGACGTGACTTGGGGTGTCGGCAAAACGGTGGACACCGGCGCTTCACGTTCACACGAGCCGCCGGCGAGCCGATCCATCGTGACTCAGCGCGTGGGCGCGCCGCGGGGCTACGCGGATTGGGCGATGTCGCACGTGGTGCTGATCATGCCCGCTTGGCGTCCGCGAAGAACTTCACGAGAAGCGCGGGAGTCAGCACGATGTCGGCGAGAAACGCGAAAACGATGGTCAACGCCGTGAGTAGCCCGAAGTGGAAAAGATTCGTGAGGTAGGCCTGGGTATAGATGGCGAAGCCGAGCGCCAGCACGATGCTCGTGAATAGCAGCGCCTGTCCGGTACTCTCGAGGGTTTTGCGCACTGCGACCTCCACATTCGCGTACTCGTCGAAGTAGCGTCGAAAGTTGTGCATGAAATGGATGGTGTCGTCGACCGCCAGGCCTATCGCCACACTTCCGACGAGTAGCGTGAAGGCATCGAGGGGAATGTCGGCCCAGCCCATGATACCCAGGGTCAGCAGTACCGGCGTCAGGTTTGGAATCATGGCCAGCAGGCCGATTCGCACGTTGCCGATCAGCAGGACCATGAGCGGCGTGATGATGGCAAGCGCGATGGCGTAGCTACGAAGCATGGTTCCGAGCAGGGCCGTCATAGTTGCGCCCATGACATGCACGATGCCCGACGCCCGGATCGTCACGTCCGAGCCGAAGACGCGCTCGGCTTCTTCGACGGCAGCACGGATGAAGGGCGGAAATGCCACGGAATCTTTCGCGGGCATGCGCACCGAAATCCGACCACTGCGAAACGTCGAGTCGACGAGATCCTCGACATCATCGCTTCCGGCGTTCTCGAAGAGCAACAATTCCTGAGCCACGAGGTTGCGATCGCTGGGAATCGCATAGAAGTCACTGCGATTCTCGTTGAGGGCCCGGTGAGTTTCCTTCAGCACATCGGTCAGCGAGAAGACCTTGCCCGCCCGCACATCGTAGATGTCGAGGGTGTAGATGTAGTCGCGCAGGCGATCGGCCGACTCGAGAAACGCGGGGTCGTGAAAGCCATTGGGCTGGCCGGTGTCGACCATGAGCTCGAAGGTTGCCGCACCCCC
>JAJCZP010000078.1 GCA_029262315.1 Deltaproteobacteria bacterium
CGCCCGCGGGCGTGCAGCGCACGCTCGATGCGCTGGTGGCCAACGGCGTCCTGACCTGTTTTTCGGAAGGGCCCGAAGCCGTGTACGCCATCGGTCCCGATCAGCATCTCACGGCAGCGTACTACCGGAACACGATCATCCATTTCTGGGTGACGAGTGCGATTGCCGAGCTCGCCTTGTTGCGCGCGGCGGAAGAGGGCGTGATCGACCGCGAGGCCGAGTTCGTCGAAGAGGGGCTCCGGGTGCGTGATGTCCTCAAGTTCGAGTTCTTTTTCGCAGAGCGTGACGCGTTCGTGCAGGAACTGCGCGAGGAGGTCGCGTCGCATGATCCCGTCTGGCGCCCCGCCCTCGAGGCGGGCCCCGCCGAGATCCACGCGCTCTTGCGGCGCTTCCGGCCGTTTAGCGCGCATCGCGTGTTGCGGCCGTTTCTGGAGGCCTATCGCGTTGTTGCCGACACCCTGGCGCAATGGGATCCGGGGGCCGTGGTCGAGGACGGGCCGTTCCTCGCCCGCTGCATTGCCCTCGGGAAGCAGTACACGATGCAGCGCCGCATTCGAACGCCCGAGTCGGTGTCGAAGGTTCTCTTCCAGAGTGCGCTCCGTCTGGCGCGGAACCGGCGACTGGTGGATCCGGGTGACGCGACGCTGGTCGATGTTCGCCAAGCGTTCGCCGATGAGATCTGGCTCGCGGTCCGTCGCGTCGACGCCATCGATGCGCTGGCGGCCGCCCGCCGCTCGGGCGTCGCGTAGATCACAGGCCCCCGAACACGGCATCGCCGCCGTTCGCCTGTCGCTCCACGCCCTGGACGGCGCACGCTTGCAACGGCCAGGATGACGTCTCACTATCCCGTTCCCATGGACCTCGAGGCATTGCAGGCGACGACGAAGGGCATGTTCCCGAGTGTGCTCGGCATGCGTTTCGTAGGGGCTTCCAAGGAGGAGATACGTGGTGAGTTGCTCGTCCGCGACGATCTCTGCACGACGCCCGGGATCATGCACGGCGGGGCGATCATGGGATTTGCCGATACGCTCGGGGCCTATGGCGCAGTCTTGAACCTGCCGGCCGGTGCCCGGACGACGACGATCGAGTCGAAGACCAATTTCTTTGCGGCCGCGCCCGCCGGGGCGACGCTGACCGGCGTCAGCGTGCCGCTGCACCGCGGTGGGCGGACGATGGTCTGGCAGACGCGCATGACGCGCCCCGACGGCCGACTGGTCGCGATGGTGACGCAGACTCAAGCGGTGCTGCAGGCCGAGCCGCCGATCGAGGCGCGCCTCGCGCAGGCATTCGCGAGCGGGAGCGTGCCCGAGCAGCAAGCCCGCCTTGCGTCTCTCGAGCGCGCCGGGGCTGGGTTCTACCGGGGCTGGGCCGAGGCCGAGACCGATCCCGAGACGAAGGCCGAGCTTCTGGCCGCGGCGGAGCGCGAAGATCAGAACGCCGCGGCGCTCGAGGAGATCGCTCGGCAGAAGGACTGAGGTCGCGCGCCGCTAGCGGCCGCGCCAGACGGGCGGCCGTTTCTCCGCGAAGGCGCGCTGTCCTTCACGGGCATCGTCGGTTTTCCGAAGTGGCGCACCGATGTCCTCCTGACGTCGGTACGCGTCCGGGAGCGGGAGAGTGAGCACTTCGCGTACGCCCCGGCGTGTTTCGCGAACCGCGAGCGGGGCGTTCCGGGCGATCGTATCGGCGATCGTGAACGCTTCGGTCATGAGTTCCTCCGGTCGGACGATCCTATTCACCAATCCGATCTCGGCGGCGCGCGTCGCGTCGATCGGCTGGGCCGTGAGGAGGAGTTCATGCGCATGGACCCAGCCGATCTGGCGCGGCAGGAGGACTGTGGCGTTGCCGGTTGGATAGAGTCCGAGCGCGACTTCTTCGAGTGCGAAGGTCGCGTGCGGTACGGCCAGACGGATCTCGGCCGCCAACATGAGATCGAAGCCGCCAGCGCGGGCGTGACCGTTGATCGCGCAGACGAGCGGCGTCGCGAGGTCGAAGCCCGCGAGCAAGGCCGTGGCCACGTCGCGGAGGCCGGCGAAGGCCGCATCGTCGATACGTTCACCGCGGGCCAGCGCTTGCGCGACGGCGATGGTGGCGTGCATGTCCATGCCGGCGCAGAACACGCGCGCGCCCGCGCCCGTGAGAATCGCGCATCGAATCTCGGGGTCCGCAGCGATCTGTCGCCAATGCTGAGCCAGGGCGCTGACCGTCGGCGGGTCGAGCGCATTGGCGCGCTCCGGACGGTCGATCGTGACGACGGCGATGTGTGGGTGGTCGCTCGGCTGGTCGATGTGCGCGGTCATGGGCGGTCTCCTTGGGGGCTCGCAAGTAAGGCCTCGATTGCGTCCTCAAGTCCAGCGCGGAATGTGTCGAGGATGCAGGTGAGAACCGGCAGTTGGGGTGCGTCCACAGGGGGCCAAGCTGCTGGATTTATTGAGGAGGGGCTGATGCCTGTGCGCATTCCACTTGAGTTCGCGAAGCCGACGATGGCGCTCGCCGGGCCGATCGTGGACGGAGAGGGTCGGCTGCTGGCTGGCAAAGGCACCAAGCTCAGCGAGCGCGTGGTCGGTGCGCTTCGGAAGCTGGCGATGCAGACCGTGCTCATCGATGACACGAACGATCTCCAGCCCTGGGAGACCGTCCAGTCCCTCGACGCGGATCTTCGCGCCCTCGATACGCGCTTTCGCGAGGGGCTCGATGTGTCGGAGTCGCCGGAACTCACGATGTTGCATCAGGCGATAGCGCGGTACGTCGAGCGTCGCTGGGCACGACTCGAGAGCGGGGACGCCGCGGCGGGGGGCCGATCGTGAGTCTCCAGGGACAATTGCTGAATGGGCAGTCGCCGACGCCGGAGGAACTCCGCCGCGCGGTTGCACGGTTGAAGGCGGTGCCGACATTGCCCAAGCTCTTGCAGCGCATCGTGGTTGCGGTCGACGATCCCGACGTCGGGGTCGATCACATTGCCGAGCTGATCGAGATCGACCAGGTGCTGTCGTCGCAGCTCCTTCGCCTGGCGAACTCGGCGTTCTACGGCGCGCAGGGCAGAGTCAGCGAGGTGAAACCGGCGCTCGTGCTTCTGGGGTCGGTTGTGACCCGGTGTGTGATTCTCGCTACGAGCGTGCTGGATCTCCGCCACATACGACTGCTGGGTTTCTGGGAGCATGCGCTCGGTACCGCGGTTGCGGCGAGCGCCATCGCGACCACCACGGGTCGCGGGCGAGCCGAAGAGGTGATGACCGCCGGGTTGCTGCACGATCTCGGTAAGGTCATGTTCTGTAAGGAGCTCCCCGATCTCTTCGCGCTTGCCGTGGCGCGCGCCCAGGCCGAACGTCGGAGTCTGCGCGACATAGAGCTCGAGCTACTCGGCGTCGACCACGCCGAGATCGGCGGGTGGCTGGCCGACCAGTGGTCGTTCCCGGCTGTGCTGGCGGAGCCCATCCGGTACCATCATGAGCCGGGGTCGGCGGTGCAGGCGATCGATGAGACGGCGATCGTCCATGTTGCCAACACGCTGATTCGCGGTACGGGTTACGGATCCGGAGGGGACGCCAAGATTCCCCCGATCGACCCGGAAGCCTGGGCGCGTCTCGGACTCGACGCCGCGACCCTCGACGCTGTCTTCGATCGTTTTCAGGTCGGGCTGGATCACGCGCTGAACTATGCCTTCTTCGAGTGATCCGCCGGCACATAGGCCGCCGCCCGAGGCGGTGGCGTTGCTCGAAAAGATCGAGGAGCTGTCGCTGCTCCGGGCGTTGTCCGACCGGCTCGCCGCGGCCGCGGACTTCGGGGCCGCCTGTCAGGCGTTGACCGATCTGGTCTGGGCCGAGCGTGGGGCCGAGGGTGTTGCGTATGTGAGCGTCGATTCGCATAGGCGCGCCGCCCGACGGGAGGCCGTGACGCCCGCGCAGGAGTTCAGCGCGTTGGCCGACGCGACCTGCACGTATGAGCTGCTGGCCGACGTGATTGCGCGTGGCGGTACCGAGGTCGTGCGGCTCCCGTCGTTCGCATGGTGGCTTGGTCTTGCCGGCGGTACGGTGATTTGGGCCCCGACAGTGCTTCGCGGTGATCTGACGGGCGGCCTGCTCATTCACACGCACGGGAGCGACGAGGAGATTGCTGCCGATTGCCGACTGCTGGCGATCGTGGTCGCCATGGCGGCGCTCGGTCTCGACGCCGCCCGCACCCAGGTGCGGGAGGATTTTCTCGCGACCTTGCGCCACGACATCAAGAATCCGCTGAGCGTGGCGCTCGGGTATCTCGATCTGATCGGAGATCGGCTCGCCGACGGCGGGCTCGAGGCCGACGAGCTGCGGCGCTGCATGCAGGCGTCGACAGAGTCCTTGAAGGCCGTGGACGACCTGGTCGCCAACTATCTTCATCTCGCGGTCATAGACCGCGGGCGCCCGTCCATCGAGAAGGAAGAGATCGATCTCGGCGCGGTCGTGAGCACTGTCGTCTCGCGATTTCTTCCCGCGGCGAGCGAGAAAGAGATTGCGCTGACGCTGCGCGGGGCGGTGGTGCGCGTGTCCGCGGATCGCCGACAGCTGACGCGCGTGATCGGCAACCTTGTCGACAACGCGATCAAGTACACACCCGGTCCGGGGCGCGTCGAGGTGACGCTCGAGGCCGACGACCGCGCGGTGGTCCTTACGGTCCGCGATACCGGGATGGGGCTGAGCGCGGAAGATCAGGCGCAGCTCTTTCAGAAGAGCAAGCGCTTTCACGTCCACGCGCGAATTCCAGGGAGCGGCCTCGGCCTCTATCTGTCAAAGGCGATCGTGGAGGCGCACGGCGGGTGCATCGACGTTGAGAGCACGCCCGGAGAAGGCTCGACCTTCACCGTCAGGTTGCCCGCCGCCATCCGCCTCCCGTCGGAGCCAGCAGCCGATTTCGTTTCTGAGGCCGCAGCGTTGGAGCCTACGACTTCGCTCGCGAGCTAGGGCACGGTCGCGGGCCGCGCCGGCGTCGCCTGGTTGGGGCGGGCTACAGGCGCGTGCTTCGTTTGCGCTCGAGTTCTTCGAGTGAGCGGGGCCAGTCCTTGTGGAGGAGGCGTGAGAGCGCGCGGTCGGCGAGGAGCCTGCCGCCGGTCTGGCAGCGCGCGCAGTAGTTGGTTTCGTTCTGGGCGTAGACGATGCGTTGCACCGGGGCTTCGCACACGGGGCACGGTTTGCCGAAGCGGCCATGCACGGCCATGCCCTCACGAAAGGCCGTTACCTTGTCGGGAAAGCCGTCGCCGACGTCGTGGCGCAGGCGCGCGGTCCACTCGCTGAGGACGGCGCGGCACGCGTCGTATAATCGCGTCAGCTCGTCTTCGGAGAGCGCATCGTTCATGCGCACGGGGGAGAGTTGGGCGCGATGGAGAATCTCGTCCGAGTAGGCGTTGCCGATGCCGCTCAGGGTGTGGGGATCGGTCAGGGTGCGCTTCAACGTGTGGCGCTCGCGTCGTACCGCCTGCGCGAACGTATCGCGGTCCGACTCGAAGACTTCGAGGCCCTCGGGGGCGAGTGCGCGGAGGGCTTCCTCGCCGCGCACGAGATGCAGCGAGGCACGCTTGCGCGAGCTGGCTTCGGTCAGCAGGAGGGTGCCGGTGGGGAAGTCGAATGCCGCGAGGCCGGCTTTGCCGGGGGGTTTCGCGCCGCGCTTCCGCCACCGGAGCCGTCCGGCGATCATCAGGTGGAGGACGAGGAAGCATTCGTCATCGAGCCCGAGCACGATGCGCTTGCCGAGGCGGCGCAGCGTCCGGACGTGTTTGCCCTCGGCGGAATCGAGCGGCGGCTCCACCGAGCGTACGAGGAACGGGCTGGCCAGGCGGATGCGCTCGATCGGAGCGTCGAGCACGCGCGGGGCGAGGCATTCCAGATACACGACAATGTCGGGAAGCTCGGGCACGGTCCGAGCGTCGCAACAAACCGCGGAGCGCTCAAGTCTCAGCGGTTGTGCCCGACATCGCTCCCCGCGGGAGGTTGAGTCCGGGAGGGACGAGAGATAGCCACGGGCGATGGCTGATGGGGGTCGGGCGGCGCTGCTTGCGGTCGCGAGTGTGGTCGGGGCGTTTGCGCTGTACGCCGGGGCGCTCGGATATCCCTTCATCGGCGATGACCAGCTGGCCGTCAGTGGGAATCCTACCGTGTCGCGGCCGAGTGCGACCGGCTTTCGCGCGCTCTGGGTCACGGACTACTGGCGCGGAATCGCACCGGACGGGCGCCTGACGGAGATGAGCACCGACCGGAATCTGTACCGGCCCGTGACGATCGCCAGTTTGTGGCTCACGTCCTGGCTCGCGGGGATCGATGTGCGGCCGTTTCGGGTCGGGAACGTTGTGCTGCACGCGTTGGCGGCGACGCTGATCGGGGTCCTGTGCATCGCCTTGGGATGGCGGCGAGGCGCGGTGGTGGCGGTGGCGTTCGTCCTCCTGCATCCGGTCGCGACCGATGTCGTGAACCGCATCGTCGGGCGGGCTGACGTGCTCGCTGTGATCGGCGTGACGTCCTACGTGCTCGTCCAGTGGCGTGCTGGGGATCGCGGTCCAACGGTGGCGCGGATGCTCGCAGCATTCGTTGCGTCGTGCATCGCGCTCGGCTCCAAGGAGAGTGGGGCGGTACTGGTGCCGCTCGCCGTGTTTGTTGCCTGGATCTACCGGCCTGCGAGTCGCGCGCCAGGTGGCGTCGATCGTGGTCAGTGGCGCGTGATGGTCCCCCTGGGTGCCGCCGCGGCATTGTATCTCCTCGGACGCCAGCTCGCTGTCGAGTTCCCAACGTATGCGCCGACGACGACCTGGGATCTGGGTGGGAATCCCGTGTGGGGCGCCGGGTTGGGTGTTCGATTGCCGGTAGCGCTCGCTCTCGCCGCGCACTACGGGCGCCTCGTGCTGTGGCCGACCTCACTGATCGCGTTCGATGTACCGCCGGTCGTCCCGAACTGGGGCGACATGGAGACCTGGCTCGGCGCCGTGCTGCTCGTGACCTTGGCGAGTGCGTTGGCGGTCGCCGCGTGGCGGAGACATGCGGTGAGTATCGGTGTCGCGTGGTGGCTACTGTCGTTTGTGATCGTCAGTCAGCTGTTCGTGCCGATCGGCGCGTATCGTGAAGTGCGCTTCGCCTATGCCTTGGTCGTTGCGACAGCGCTCGTCGGTGCCTGGCTCTTCGAACGCGCCGCCGCGCGGGGCGGCGCTACCCGCATCGTGAGTGGCGTCGTCGTCGTGGTTGCGATCGTCGTCGCCGTGCCAGCCGTGTGGCACCGGAATGCAGACTACCGCGATCTGCAGGCCCTACTGGAGGCGGATGTTCGGCAGCGCCGCGCCAGCCCGGCCGCGCTCATCCGTCTGGCCAACATTCATGACCAGGCCCGCCGAGACGATCTGGCGGAGGCCGCCTTCGCCCGTGTCATCGAGCTGGCGCCCGCCTCAGCGCAGGCACGCTACGAGTTCGCCGGCTACCACGAGCGGCGCGGTCGCCCGGACCGAGCGCGCGCGCTCCACCAGCAGGCGGTGACACTCAACCCGGAGCACTATCTGTCGCTGATGGCGCTCGGAAACATGGCCCTCGGCGACCGCGATATCGCGGCGGCCGAGATGTGGCTCACGCGCGCCGCCGCGGTCGCGCCCGACGATCCGTGGGTGATCTACAATCTCGCCGTGCTCGACGACAATCGCGGCCAACGCGCCCGCGCGGTCGAGAGCCTCACCGCTCTGGTCGACCGCCGCCCCGACTTCGCCCTCGCCACACGCGCCCTCGATCAGATCCGCAAGGACGAAGCGCGTAAGGCGGGGCGGTAAGAGCCGCGCGGTATCGATATCGCGGTGGTGTCGGCGATTCGGAGTCGCCGCTAGCGCCAGGGCGGGCGGGCCGCGAAGAGCCGCGGTTCGCACAAGGCCCAGCACGGTCCGCGCAGCGTCGCGTCGGCGTCCGGGGGTACCACGGGCTGCGCCACGTCGCGTCCACGTTGGGGGCACCATGGATTGCGTCCGCGTTGGAGTCACCGTAGGCCGCACAGAGTTGGCCGCGTTGGGGCCACGACAGGTTGCGCGGGGCTGTGTGCACGTTGAGAGTACCGCGGTCTGCGTCACGCCCGCGTCGGGGCCGCCGACCTATCGGCTGCGCGGAGTCCCATTTCGCGGATAGAGCCGGCGGATCGGCATGGCGAACGTTCGCTCGGGGCGCTCGTGACGCCGAAGCATCGGAGTCGTTGATTTCAGAGTCGGTGCGGGCGCGGTCGGCCCGAGCGACGGCTCGAAACGGATAGCCGCCCCGAACATCACTCGCTCAACAGGCGAGCGAGCGGGCGAGGCGAGCGGAGGCGGCCACGGTTTCAACGTGCGGTTTGGTGTGGCCATGGGTCGCGGCTGCGTTTGTCAGCCTTGCTGATACAGCTGCGCGCGCACCTGGCTCGTGTAGGCGACCACGAGGGCATCGCCAGCCGGTGATGCGCCGGCCGTGCTGTCGACGGCTCCCGACTCGGCAGTCGTTGCAAGCCACCGCTCACCGCGACCGATCCCGGAGGCGATGTCCGGGACGCTCATTGACTCGATTCTCGTCCAGGTGTAGAAGGTAGCGGAATCAAGATGCGCAGACGAGCGCAAATGTCGCTACACCTTCCCGATCCGCCGCGGTGGGGTGGACGCCGGCCTGGGGCGGGGCGCAAGCCGAGTGCGCATCCCGGCTTGCCGCATGGCTGTCGTCCGAAGTTCTCGTCGTTGCCGGCGCATGTGACGCTCAAGGTCCGGCCTGGCATTCCCTCGCTGCGTACGGCCCGTCTCGTTCGTGAAGTCGAGCGATCGTTCGGTGCGGGCTGCGCGCGGCCGGGCTTTCGGCTCGTGCACTATTCGCTGCAAGGGAATCACGCGCATCTCGTCGTCGAGGCGCGGGACCGCGCCGCGCTCGGCCGCGGCATGATGGCGATCGGCGGGCGCCTTGCACGCGCGGTCAATAGAGTGTTCGGGCTGTCGGGGAGGGTCTTCGCGGACCGCTACCATCTGCGCATCTTGCGGACTCCGCGCGAGGTCCGTGCCGTTCTCCGTTACGTATTGCTGAACTCTCGCTTGCACGCGCGGCCGGTGAGAAAGACCGTGCGGCTCGACCCCGCGTCCTCAGCGCGCTGGTTCGATGGTTGGCGGCGGAGCGCCCGGAGAGCCGTCGGGGCGAGCGGGGATGCGGCGCCACCGGCTACGCCCGTGGCGCGGGCGCGAACATGGTTACTCACGACGGGCTGGCGCCGCCACGGCTTACTGGAACCCGCTGACGTTCCTGGGTGACGACGGGTTGCCTTGCGGTGGTGGAGCGCGGCGACTGCCTGCTGATACCGCGGTCGTTCGTGGGCACTGTCGTTGCCGGGTGGCGGTCACAGTATCAGAGCAGCGAGCTGCGGAGCGTCCTCCTCAATCGAGGCACCCCCGATTCGGCGCAGTCATTTGGCCAGAGGAACCCAGTGGCTGCTCAGGTACGTCGCCCCCGGGCGACCGCTCGCCTGCGGTAGTGTACGCGTCGACGAAGTAGTCGATGTTGACGTTCGTAGTGTCGGGCACGATCGGGTGAGGGACCTCGCTACTGCTCAGCTGCCCCATGTGGCCGTCGAAGACGCACGCGCCCTCGATCTTGGCCGTACCGACGTCTGCGAAGGGAACGGCGCATTTGCCAGCGACCTTCATGTCCTTTTCCAGCGTGATGCGGCGTGTCCGCGCAGCGTCCGAGGGGGGTCAGTCGTTCCAGCGTTCGACCCAGTACAGGTAGATCGAGTCGGCGACGACGGCGTCGGGGGTGCGTCGGCGGAGGGCGGCGTAGGTTCGGCTCTCGGCCGGGAGCAGGTAGGTGCCTTGGAGATGGGTGGCGCTGATGGCGACCCAGCCTGGGAGTTCGGGCGGGCGGGGGGCGTAGCCGATGCTGCCGCCGCCGTGGACTGCCATGCGGTACGAGCCGGCAAGGGGGGTGAACGAGAGGCCGTAGGCGGCGGGGTCGGCGGTTCCGAAGTAGGCGAGGTTGATGTGTTCAACCTCGTTGGTTTGCATCCAGCGCTTGAGCGCGGGGAGGCCTTGGCCCCAATCGAGGTTGGAATCGGAGAGGAGATGCAGTCCGCCGCGAGCGCCCCCGGCGGCGCTGTTGAAGAAGGGGAGATAGTACGGGCGGGCGCCGAGGGTTTCGATTGTCAGCAGCAGGAGTGCTCCAGTACAGACACCTACGGCGGCGCGCCGGCCGGCGATGCGACCCAACGCTGCCGGCACGATGCCGACGAGGACGTAGAGGAACGGCAACGCCGGGAGGATGTGGCGGTACCCAATATTGAGGTTCGAGTTCATGGCGGTGCCCATGACGACGAGCGGCGGTACGACCATGAAGGCCAGTTCGTGGCAGAAACTACGGCCCGCTCCCGGTTCGTCCTCCGGGCTCCTTCGCGTGGTGGGCTGCGCTGTGGGGGCGGTCCAACGGCGCGCGAGCGCGAACGTGGCGAGACCGAGCGCTAGGGTGAAGAGCGCGAGTGATCCAAGCGGGGTTTTGACGGCGAAGGCGATCGGAAAGTAGCTGGTCCAGCCTGTGAGCGAGATCTCGCCGAGCAAGAACGCGCGGCGGACTTGCGCCATCGCGGCGGCGAAGGTGAGGCCGAACGCGTATCCTTCCGGCACGACTCGATGCTCGTGTGCGGCGAGGATGATACGCTCGCTGAGGCCGGGTTCGCGCCGCGCGGCCTCGGCGGCGAGGGCGGCGTGGCGCGGTATCGGCGTGCCGGCCACGAGATGGTCCCGCGTGACGCCGATCTCGCGAATACGGGTGGCCCAGGTTGCGATGGGGAGCGTGCTCGTGCCGTCCGCCGTGGCCGAGTAGCGGAAGCCGTACGTCGCCCAGAGTCCGCCCCATGCGATCAGACTCCACAGCGCGAGTAGTCCGAGGACACGCACGACCCGACGTCCGATTCCGTGCCCGACCGTGGTCCGCCGATCGTGCTCGACGCGTGAGGCAGCGCCGCCCGACCAGGGATCGCTCGATGAAACCCGGAGCGCGGCGAAGAGGGCGACGCACGGAATGAGTAGGACGGCGGAATGCTTGCTCGCGAATGCTGCGGCGATGGCGATGCCGGTGCCGAGGGCTGCGGGCACGGACAGGTGGGCGAACGTTCGCGACGCGCCGTACGTGGCCAGGACGAAGAAGAGGCTAAAGCCGAGATCGGTAGTGGCGAGCGTGCCGTGGGCGAGCAGATTGGGATCGAGCGCCGCCGCGGTCGCGGCGACGAGCGCGCCCGTGGTGCCGAACACGTGCCGTGTCCAATGAAAGATAGCCACCACGAGTAGCGCGCCGAGCGCGAGGACGACGAGGCGGGCACGCCAGAGCAGGGGGGCCGGCGCGTTGTCGGTGAAGAGGAATCGCTGTCCGAAGATCCAGTGCGCGTCGATCTCGCGTCGTGCGGCCTCGAACGCACGTTCGGCCGCGGGCGAGATCGTCGGCGATTGTCCGAGCAGGGCGAGCGCCGTGAGCTGCTTTATCAATGGCGGGTGCTCGGGGCCGAGGCGGTAATCGCCGCGCGTGAGGTAGGTATACCCGGCCGGGACGTGCTCGGTTTCGTCGTAGGTTGCCGAGTTCTCGTTCAGCGCCGGGAGGGCCAGGCCGACGAAGAGCAGCGCGGGCACGAGGCCGACGAGCGCCGCCCATCGCGATCTGGTCTGGCGCGGTGTCGTCTCGCTCACGATGCGTTCTGCGCTCGCTGCTCGGCTTCGAGACGTTCGAGAAACGCCTTCTCGTTTTGCAGGGACATCCTCGACCACTGATCGGTTCGGATGCGCTCACATGCGGTGAGCGCCTGGCGTGCCAGCTCCGCGTTACGGGACACGAGCGCGGTGCGGAGGAGGGTGTGCTGGACGACGAACATGTGCGGCGCGAGCGCCGCCGCCTGTGCGGCGAGTGGCAGCGCGTCATCCGCCCGTTGGCTGTAGACATAGGCGTTGGCGAGGTTCGCGAGGATCGCCGGTGTCGTTGGGGCTTGCCGCGCGGCACGCTCGAACAGAGGCAACGCCCGCGTAACGTCGCCGACCGCGAATACGGTACCGGCTAGATTGTTGTTGGCGAATGGCGCCAACGGATCGCGCGCCAGTTCGCGTTCCAGGAACGCGACGCGTGCGTCGTAGTCGGGCGGTCGGTACGAGCCAGGATGGCCGGCGTAGAGAGGGTAGTGGAGACCCAAGGGCTTCCACAGCTCGAGCGGGTTCCGCCACGTGCGTACCTGTTGGTATGAAAGCAGCGTGCATGCCGCGACGGCCGCGATCGCCGCGCCCGCGACGACGCGTTGGATTCGTCCCGAGGCGAAACGCACGGTGACGGTCGCCACGAGCGCCAGGGGCCCGAGCAGCGCCAGGTGCAGGAAGCGGTCCTGCATCATGGCGCGAAACGGCACCAGGATGTTCAGCATGGGCGCCAGGCAGATCGCGAACCAGAGCATCCAGAAGGCCTCGGTACGACGGCGGCTGAGCAGCCAGCCGGTCAGCCCCGCGAGGCCCACGAGTCCGATCACTGCCGCCAGGACAGGAGGATCGAGCAGCGAGCCGCGGAGCGGCACGTCGTAGCCCGAGCGGAGGTCGAGCGGCAGGATGATCTTTCCGAGGTAGCGGAAGAACACGACGAAGCTGCTGAACCAGCTCACGATGACGCTGCCGCCGTGCCAGCTCGTGCCGTGGATCGGATTGCCGGCGAGATTGAAGTACGCGACGGCCGCGCCGAGGAGCAACATCGGGACGACGGCGGCCACATCGCGCCACCGCAGGCGATGGCAGAACGTCCACTCGTAGACGAGGCAGATGGCGGGCAGGACCATCGTGTTCATCTTGCTCAGCAGCGCGAGCGTCAGGAGCGCGAACGTCCCGAGGTAGCCGAGGACACTCGGGCGCGCCGAGAAGCGGATGTACGCGAGGAATGCGCCGAAGAAGAACAGCCCCGACAGCACGTTCTTCCGCTCGCCGATCCAGGCGACCGATTCCACCTGGACGGGGTGTACCGCCCACAGGAGACTCGTCAGCAGCGCGGCGGGCGGCGGAAGATCCAGGCGCAGGAGCAAGAGATAGACGACGAACCCGCATGCGATGTGGATCACCAGATTGGTGATGTGGTACCCGACCGGGTTCAGTCCCCAGAAGTGATAGTCGATGGCGATCGTCAGCACCTTGACGGGAATGAAGTTCGAGTCGTCGAAAGTCGTGAATATCTTCGACAGGTGCTCACGATCGAGGCCGCGGATGCTCTCCTTCTTGACGACGCTCACCTTGTCGTCGGAGACGAAGCCGCCCTGGAAGCTGTCGCTGTAGGCGACGAAAGTGACGACCGCGATCGCGAGAAGGTGGAGCCAGAGCGTCGTTGTCGAGCGGCGGGCCATCAGCGGTCGTCGATCTTCGACGCGGCGGTGTCGAGTCGGGCCAGCGCTGTTGCCGCGTCCGGCACGAACGTCAGGAGGTCGCGGTATTTCTCCTTCACCAGGCTGCGGCTGATCTGGACGTCGATCAGCTGTCGGAGTGGGCTCCAGAATCCGTCGTGGTCGATGGCGATCAGGGGTTTCGCGTGCATGCCGAGTTGGCGTTCGACGAGAATCTCCGACAGCTCCTCGAGGGTGCCAAAGCCCCCCGGGAGGGCGACGAACGCATCACCGCGGTGTGCCAGGCCGGCCTTTCGGCTGCGCATGTCGGTGACCGTCGCCAAGTCGTGCAGGCCCCCGTGGGCGACTCGCGCGAAGGTGTCCAGGATCACGCCCTCGACGCGTCCGCCACCAGCCAGGGCGCCGTCCGCCACGGCGCCCATCAGCCCGATCGTGGCGCCTCCATATACAAGTACCCAGCCCCGAGCGGCGATGCCGGCCCCGAGTTCACGGGCGAGCGCGAGCAGGGGTTCCGGGGCTTGGGTGGCGGAGCCCGCGTACACCGTGACCGTTCGGATCATGACCCTCCTGCATAGCCCGGGGCTTCGATGGGCGCACGTCCTGGGTCGATGGCCGCTGTGCGCGCCGAGCGGCCAAGCCAGCCTCGTAGTTCCCCGTGGGGTGGGCGGCGGGACCGCATGGCAAGTGCGTGGCTGCGCACTCCGCATGCGTAACAACGCGTCGCGTCATGCTAAATTTTAGTTGACAGGTCACATGCGCCTATCGCATATTCACCGCGCAGAGCCGCTCGTGCCGTCTTGGATACAGCCGGTGAGCGGTCAAAACCGTTGCAACTCGCTGTACTAGGAGGAACGTCGAAGCAAACAACTACGCGGACTGCCGAAACCGGTGAGGCCGCGAAGTCGCGTGTGAACGGCACTCGAGTCATTCATGGATCTACAGCGTAATACCCACTCTCAAGATCCGTCCCATTGTTGTGGGGACGGTACAGCCAATGACCACCCCAAAACGAAGGAGGGCATCATGAGATTCGGCCTAAAGAGCGCCATAGTTGGCATCGCGGCATTCGCGGTGTTGGCGGCGTCAGGAGGGGCTGCGTTCGCTAAGCTTAGCGACCTCGTCGACCCCGATGAGATCAAGGCAGCGGCAAAGTGTGTCGCTACCATTCAAAAGTCGGCCGCCAAGTACACCGCGGCCCACATGAAGCTGGTCATCAAGTGCAAGGCGGCCATCGTCGCGGGCAAGACCGCGGCACCGCTGTCGAGTTGCAACCCGCTCACGGGTGACCTCGCGGCCAAGGACGCCGGAAACTTCGGTAAATTGGGCTCTGGGATCGCCGGCAAGTGCTGCGGTAAAGACAAGGCCTGCGGCACGGGCTCCGGTGACGATGCCGACATCCCGCTCGGCAACATCAACTGGGACATCGGCACCTGTCCTGAGCTCCAGGGCCAGGGCGGTACCGTCGTCATCGCAGATGCCGGCGACATCGCCGATTGCATCGGACCGCAGGCGCGGTTTGCCAACCACAAGGTGGCGAACTCCGTCGGTGCGGACGTCCTCGACAGCAGCCTCTTCGGCGCCGCCGTTGACCCGGGCAAGTCCGCCAACAAGTGCCAGGCCACTGCGTTCAAGAGCCTGACCAAGTTCTATCTCGCGAAGAGCAAGATCATCGGGAAGTGCTGGGCGGCCAAGGCCAAGCTGAAGGGCGACGACTTCGACGACGCCATTCAGTGCCCGGACACGGACATGATCAAGAACAAGACCAGCCCGGCGATCGAAAAGACCGAGAAGAAGCTTGCGGCCGCGCTCTGCAAGAAGTGCGGTGGCTTCAAGGAGAATGCCGACGGCAACAAGGACGGTTTCTGTGACGCCGATCCTGGTTTCACCGCCCTCGGGTTCCTCGCCAAGAAGTTCCGCTGCCCGAACGTTACGGTTCCGGGGAGCACCACCACGCATTTCTATGACGATGATGCCATCGACTCGAACGGCGTTGACTGCTCCAAGATGGGCGACCCCTTCGTCGACACCATCCAGGAGTACATCAATTGCACGACGTGCATCGCCGAGTATCAGGCCGATTGTATGGCCGCGATGGGTAATGGTACCGACGCTGGTCTCGGCATGAACTACCCGACCGAGTGCGTTGGCGTACCTTGCGGCAACGGTCAGCTCGACGGCGCTGAAGTGTGCGATCCAGGTCTTCCGAGCCCGCAGTGTCCCGGCGGTAACGGTAACCAGGACTGTCACCCGGTCGATTGCGATTGTAAGTGCCCGGCTCTCGTGACCTTCGAGCCGGATCCGAATGATGCGTCCTCGGTCCTCGACACCGGTTTCAGCGGCTTCGCGCACGGCTCCTCGGTCATCGGCCTTGGTACCGTGACCGTTGCGCTGAGCGGCGGCGACGAGGGTGCGGCTGGTCTGCGTGACCCCACTTGTGGTGTCATGGACATCGGTGGTCCTCTCCAGAACCCGGAAGCGGGTGCTGGCCAGATCGACGTCATTCGTTGCAGCATTTCGTCGGATGTTCCTTGCGACGCCGACTCGGATTGTCCGGCGGCGGAGACCTGTGAGACCTACTTCGGCTCGCGGCTTCCTCTGTCGGCAGGTGGCGTGTCCGCCTGCGTCACCAACCGCTTCACGGGCCCGATCGTCGGTACGGCCGACATCGAGACCGGTGACAGCGCCAACTCGGTCAGCATCTCGGCTGAGGTTGTGGTTGGACCGGCGGTCGACAAGCCGTGTGACAACTGCATCGGTGACGTTGTTGCCAACGACGGTAGCCTCGACGGTACCTGCGACACCGGCTCGAATGCGGGCGGGTCGTGTGACGTTGGCGGCGTGAGCCCGGTTCCGGCCTTCAACGGCGGCGTTCCGGCTGGTGGCACGGTCAACGGTACCAGCCTCGACTGTCCGCAGGCGCCGGCTGGCTCGAACGTGGGTGTGCTCCCGATCAACCTGTCGAACTCGACAGGCGTCGAGTCCCTCACGGTTTCGGCATCGGGCCCGGGCTGTACGGCCTTCGGCTTCGGTGGCTCGACCTGTATTTGTGACACGTGTGCGACGGCTGCGGCCGAGCCGTGTAACTCAGACGCTAACTGTCCGGGTGCCATTGTCGGATCGTGCGGTGGTCTCCGTTGCACGTCGGGTGGCAGCTTCGGTGCGGCGTGCACCATGGGCGGGAGCATCTTCGACCCGGCCTGCCATGCGCATTGCACGGGTCCTGGTGCCCCAGAGGCCTGTTGCACGGGCCTTGGTACTGGTATCGCCTGTTCGCCGTGCAGCACGCCCGGTGAGCCGACCAAGCCGAACCCGTGCCTGAGTGGCATGTGTACGGCCGGCGCGTGCACGGATGTCTCCAACGGCTACTGCGGACCCACAGAGGGTTTCCGTGGCTGCGCTGTAGACAGCGACTGCACGTTCGCGGGTGACACGTGCACCTTCCTTGACCAGCCGTGTTTCGACGACAACGGTGTCGTCGGCGGCATCATCGCGGCGTCTGGTGCGCCGGATGTTCCGGTCAACGACGACTCGCGTCCGACGCTTGCGTCGACCTTCTGTGTGGCTCCGGTGGCCGCCGCGGCGATCAACACCGCCACGGGTCTGCCGGGTGCTGGTCGCGTAACCCTCACGGGTGACGCGGTTGGCCAGCCGTAACTAGCCAATTCAACTAGCCGGGAGGGGCTCGACAGAGCCCCTCCCGCGTAGCATCAGAACGCCCCGGTGGTCCTCGTGACCACCGGGGCGTTTTCCTTTCCTAGCGCGCCTCGCGTAGCAGCGAGACAGGCTCGAGCGTGCCCCCTCGCCGCACCTGCTGCCCGTTCATCCGGACTGGTAGGTGGGCGCATACGCGATCCGATCCGCGGGGACTCCGGAAGGCGCTGCCTGTCGCGAGACGGTCTGCCCCGGTCGGGCCGCCTACGCCCGATCAGGGGTCGCCACACACGCTGTCCGCTACGCCGCTTGGACCACAGCCGAGTGGAACCTCAGGTCTCGCCTGCGGAGGGTGTCGGCCGAGCCACGCGCATACCCGGCGGCTGGGATCTCGCCTCCGGGCAGCTGGCTGGACGCTCGACGGAGGAGCGACGTCGGGGTCGTCGCGACTGGCGCTGTCAGTTGGGTTCGGGTGTTAGCGAGGCGATCTGCTCTTCGAGCCAGGCGACCCGACCGGGAACCGGAAACACACGCTCGCACCCAGCCATGGTTGCCCGGGCCGCGTCGATCTTCCCCGATCTGGCCTCGGCGATCGCCAGCCCGTTGCAGGCTCGGCGGAGGTACGGCGCCTCAGCGAGGGCGCGCGCCAGCTCGCGGCGGGCCTCGTTCAGATTGCCCTGGTCCAGGGCGAGGGTGCCGATCGCGTAGCTTCGCACGCCGGAAGCGGGCGTTGGCTGATAGCTCGCGGGCGGTGTGCCGTCGTGTCGTCGGAGGAGAACCGCGACGGCATCGACGTGGACCTGGCGCCAGCGGCCGGTGCTCAGGAGCGCGCGCGGGAGCGCGCCCCAGGGCAGGTTCCTCGGCCACAGGATCCACTCGGCGGCGGATCCTTCGACGATCTCGATCCAGCCAGGCTCTCCGAGAGATGCCTGCCGGTAGCGGAGGAAGACGTCGTCTGGATAGACGGCGTCGGCACGACCGTCGACGTAGACCTTCATGCGGCCGGCGGAGCGCATCTGGAGGTAGCCGGCCCAGGCGTACTGCGCGAACACGTTCCCCGAGAGGCCATTCGTTTCGATGAAATTGGCGGTCTCGATCGGAAAATGGTCTTCGGCCGTGAGGTAGTGAAAGGCGTACCCGGCCCGGGGGTAGGGGGCCAGCCACACGATGCCGAGGGCCAGCGCACCTAGCGCGGGCACGAGCGGCGGTAGCCGCCGTGCGAGTGGCACTAGTGCCGGCGCGGCGACGGCGGCGACGGTGAGGCTCTGCACGATCGCGAACAACGGCACGAAACGTCGACTGGTGAGCGACATGGCGAGGGTGCCACAGCCGAGAATCAGGCCAACCCAGAAGGCGGGCAGATTCCGGTGCCGGCGTTGCCCCAAGGCGGCTAGCGCGGCGAGTGCGAAGATGCCGAGGAGGAAGGGGTAGAGGGGGGACTCGACTCCGCCGGGTCGAAACGGCGGCCACCATTCGGCGAGGGCGTGAAACGGGGACGCACGGTCGAACGCGTAGCGGAGTGGCCGGGTGAGGGCGGCCGGGCCGTAGGGGTTCAGGAGGCAGGCCCCAACCGACAGGGCTCCGATCAGGATCCCGCGCTGTCGACGCTGGGAGGCCGCGCCGAGGGCCGGTACGAGCGCGACCCCGAGGCAGCCGAGGCCGAAGATGAACCCGGCATGTAGATTCGCCCACGCGACGAAGACGAGCGGTAGCCACCACGCGGGCTCTCGGCGCGCGACCGAGCCCTGCAGCACCAGCGCGACCCCGAGGAACGTGTACAGCTGTGGGCGCATGTCGAGAAAGGGCCCCGCCGTAACCGCGCCGAGCGTCGCGCCGACGTAGGCGGCCAGGGCGGCGGCCGAGCGTGCCGTGGCATCGGAGGGATCATCCACTCGTTCCAGCGCTACGCGTCGGAGCGTGGCGCATACGACCAGGAAGATCGTCGCGATCAGACCCCACTTCCACCACACGAGCCCGTGGGTCCCGAAGGCCAGCTCCCAGCCAGCGAAGATGACATCGCCGAGCCACGCGTCGTTGAGCCACGGGGACCTCGCGGCGGTGAACGAGAACTCGTCGGTGCGGGTGAGGGCGCGCTCCGCCAGCATCCAGCGTCCCGCCGCCAGATGCCACCACAGATCGTCGGCGCGCCGGAGCGCGTAGCCACACGACCAGAAGGTGAGGGTCCCCGCGAGCCACCACGTGGATTCGGCAACGCCGCCGAGCTGCCACCTAGCCTGCACGGGTCGTCAGCCCCCTTGGAACTGTGGTTCTAGAGGAGTCCCCAGGCGCTGATCACGCCTTCGGTGGCCATCGTCACGACGACGCCCGCGATCAGGATGCCGCCGAGCACCGCCGGGATGGCCCAGCGCTTGCGGACGCCGAACAAGAAGGCGGCGAGGCTGCCCGTCCAGGCGCCGGTCACCGGCAGGGGGACGGCCACGAACAGCATCAGCCCGACGACCTCGAGGCGCTCGATCATCTCACCCTTCAGGCGGGTGCGCGCGAAGAGCCAATCGAAGAAGCGATCGAAAATGGGGAAGCGTCGGAGCCACTCCGAGACGGGGCCGATCAGGTAGAGAATCGGGATGACCGGAAGGAAGTTCCCGGTCACCGAGAGCGCATAGGCCTTCTGCCACGGGATGTCGCCGACGGTGATGGCGTACGGGATGGCACCCCGGAGCTCCGAGATCGGCAGCATCGCGAGAATGAAGGTCACGACCTCGTGGGACTGGCCCGACAGCAGCTCGATCAGTTTGTGCATACGGGTGCGGAGTTTAACGGTTCTATGCGCACTCGGCTACGTCCCGATGGCGGGTGTGGCACTCGGCACGGTTACGATCGGGTCGGGATCGCTTCGGCGCGGCGGTGCCTCACCCGTCGCCGCTGACCAGGGCGCGAAACGAGTAGTAGAGCACGACGATCAACACCGGCGGGGCCACGAAGCGGAGCAGGCTCCGCCACAGGAAGAACCAGCGGACGCCCGGGGCACCGATGGCGACTTCGCCGATCGGGTCCTGCATCCGCCAGCCGACGAAGATGGCGAGCGCCAACGAGCCGATGACGAGAAAGACGTTGCCCGCGAGCTGATCCATCTTCCCGAGGACGTCGAGATCGAGAGCGGCGGGTACGCCCATGAGGAAGATGATGACGCCGAGGCCGATGGCGCTCGATCGCCGCGGCCACTTGAAGACGTCCATGGCGGTGGCGACGACCTGCTCGAGCAGTGCGATTGCGGAGGTGAGCGCGCCGACAACGAGCGCCGCGAAGAACAGGGTGCCGACCAGTCGTCCCGCGAGGCCCATCTTCTCGAAGGCCGTCGGCAGGGTGATGAAGAGCGCGCCGACAGTGCTTTCTCCGACGGCGGTTTCGAGTCCGTGCGCGAAGATCAGCGGGAACACGGCCAGGCCGGCGATGAACGCGACCAAGAAGTCGGCGCCCGCGATCTGCAACGAGGCGTTCGGTAGGTGCTCGTGGCGGTCGAGGTAGCTCGCGTACGTCAGCATGGCGCCCATCCCGAGACTCAAACTGAAGAATGCTTGGCCCGCGGCCTGCGACAACACCGAGAACGACGCGAGCTCGTCGAAGCGCGGTCGGAGATAGTAGGCATACCCAAGGGCGGCGCCGTCGAGTTGCGAGGCATAGATGGCGAGGCCGATCAGAATGACG
The DNA here is from genome assembly GCA_029262315.1 of Deltaproteobacteria bacterium. Taxonomy (GTDB): domain Bacteria; phylum Desulfobacterota; class Binatia; order UTPRO1; family UTPRO1; genus JAJCZP01. Next base: position 20,653 of record JAJCZP010000078.1, read on the forward strand.
AAGAGCATGGGCATGAGCACCAGATTGGTGCGCTCGATGCCGGACCGAACGCCACCCGCAACGACGCTGACGGTGACGGCCATGAATGCGGCATGGAAGACGATGGCGGTGAGTCCCGTCGAGATGGCGGCGAAGCGGGCGCTCGCGTCTCCCGCAAAGCCGTCGCGCAGTCCGAGCAACGCGTAGCGGACCGTCCAGCCCGCGATGACACTGTAGTAGGCGAGGATCAAAAAACCCGCCGCGACGAAAAGCCAGCCTAGGGGTTTCCACGCAGGGCCACCGTAGTGTGCGAGTGCCAGAACAGGACTCTGTCGGGCGCCGCGTCCGAGCGTGAACTCGGCGAGCATGATCGGGAGCGCCACCAGCGCTGTCATCCCAATGTAGAGTACGACGAAGGCGGCGCCACCGCTCTCCGCGGCGAGATACGAGAAGCGCCACATGTTGCCGAGCCCGACCGCCGACCCCACGGCCGCCATCACGAAGCCGAGGCGCGATCCCCAGTGCTCCCGCTGCTCCCCCATGTCCTCTCCCCCCTCCTCGTCACCCGTGGTCACGACGACCGGCATGGTGCACCGCGTCGTTTCGGATGGCCGCGCCGACCCATCGGTTCTCGCCCTGTGGAATGTAGCAGAGTTCGGTTGCGCGTGCCGATGCTCCCGCGCCGTTCGAATCGGAATACAACCTCCAGGGGTGCGGTGGTGGGCGTGATGATGTTCCAGTATAGGGGTGGGCAGACGCGGCGGAATTCTGCTCTACGGCGGCGCGGGCGATTTAGAGCGCGGCCGGAGGGCAACGTAAGGAGTCGATCGAGTGGAGACACCTGACCTCAGCTTGATGCGCATGATTCAGCAGGGATGGATGGCCACCTATCCCCTGATCCTCTTTTCGATCGTCAGCTTGACGGTTATCGCCGAGCGCCTGTGGACCTTTCGGAACGTCGTTGGCGACACCGCCGAACTCACGCGGACGCTGCACGAAGACGTCAGTGGCGGGAAACTCGCCGCGGCCGCCGATCGCGCCGACACCGAGCGTGAGAAGCCAGCCGGGCGGATTTTCGCCGCGGTGCTTCGCCAGTCGGATGGTGCGGCCGAGGTGCTCGACCAGGTGAGCGAGGAGCGGCGGTTCGAGGAGATCGAGAGCCTGAAGCGCCCGCTCTGGATCCTTGGCACCGTGGCTTCGAGCGCCCCCTTCATCGGCCTGTTCGGGACCGTGGTCGGCATCATCAGGGCGTTTCACAGCATGGCGGTGATGGGCAGTGGCGGCTTCGCGGTTGTCTCGGGTGGCATCTCTGAGGCCCTGGTGGCCACGGCGCTCGGTCTTGGCGTCGCCATCATTGCCCTCATTTTCTACAACTACTTCCAGGTGCGTCTCGATCGCTGCGAGGCGGCGTTCGCGATCGGGGCGGCACGGCTCATGGAGGCGGTCCGCGCCAGTCGCGTGTCGAGCCCCGTGACCAGCCGAGCGGCCGGAGCGGGCAACTGATGGGCGCCTCAACCCTGCCGCGCGGCGGCCGATCGAAGATCATGGCGGAGATCAACATCACGCCGCTGACCGACATTTTTCTGGTGCTACTCATCATTTTCATGGTGACGAGCGTCGCCATGGTCGATACTGGCGCCAACATCATTTTGCCGGAGGTCGAGGAGACGTCGTCGGCGCCCCGCGAGATCACGATCACGGTGACGCAGCTCCGGGAAATCTACGTCAACGACGAGATCGTCGGGATCGACGACCTCGAGGGCACGCTCGAAGAGCTGCTCGTCACCCGTCCGGATACTCCGGTCGTGCTGCAAGGCGACCGAGAGGTCATCCTCGGCGACGCCGTGCGCATCCTGGCCGCGGCGCAACGGGCCGGCGCGACCCAGGTGGCGATCGCAGCTGAACGAGGGCGGCGCACGGAGTAGCTCATGGCGGACGGCACGGGGCCGACCCCACATCCCGTAGGCGACGACGATCCGCTCGCGGGCGCGTTCCCGCTGCGGCGGAACCTACCGGCGTTTCTGTTCTCGACGGCGTTTCATGGGGCGCTGTTCTTGGCCGTGGCGACCTTCAGCGTCGCGGTCGTGAAGCACGAGCGCATCAATGTCGAGGTCGATGCGGGGTCGTTCGCATCCGAGTCGGAGCACGACGGGCTGCCCTCGTTGAAAGACGTCGTTGGGTCGTTGCATCAACGACGCTTCAAGCAGGCGGCGGTGCGCTCGGTCGCCCGCCCGAGTACCGGGAAGCCCAAGGCGTCGGCAATGCGCGCGCCGGAGATGCCGCGCATCAGCGGGGTCGGTCCGACGATCGGGAACGCGCCGGGCGATCTCGACACGAGTATCCCGCTCTCGATGGGGGGGGGCCTCGTCGGTGGGGGGCTCGGCGGCGGTGGCTTTGGCAGCAACCTGATCGGCCTCAACAAGAAGGGCATCGATCTGGTGATCGTCGTCGACTCGACGGGCAGCATGCAGTCGGTGCTCGACGAGGTGAAGGCGGAGATGCGCCATTTTATCTCCGAGCTGCGCGGCATGGTCGAGCTCAGTCGCGTCGGGGTCGTCGCCTACCGCGATCGTGGTGAGGAATACATGGTCAAGTGGGTCGACTTCAGCTTCCACACCACCAAGGTGCAGAAGTTCGTCGACGGCCTGCGCGCCGATGGTGGGGGCGACTACGAAGAGGCGGTGAAGCAAGGGATCGAGACCGCGATGGACGAGCTGTCGTGGCGGAAAAGCGCGCGGCGGATTCTGATCCTCGTGGGCGGGACGCCACCGCACAAAGAAGACCGGACGGAGCTGACCGCGTTGCTGAAGGAGTTTCGTGAGCAGGACGGTGCGGTCGGCGCCATCGACGTCACGACCCGCCTGCACGAGGAATACGATCGCGACAATTGGATCGCCAAGGGGCGTACGGGGAAGTTCAAGACCTCGCCGATGCCAGGGTTCTATCGCGAGACGACCGACGCCTATCGTGAGATCACCCGCACGGGTGGTGGGGAGTTGCTGGAGCTCGGCAGCGAGAAGGAACTGTTGCGTCAGGTGATGGTGCTCACGTTCGGGAAGCGATGGCGCGTCGAGATGGCCGGCTTCATGGACAAGCTGCGGTGATCGAGGCATGGCGGATTCTTGGCGTGGCCGTGCTGCACGTTGCGCTGTGTTGGGGCGTCGCATCGGCCGCGTCGATGAGCGATCTGCGGTCACAGGCGCGCGCGGTGGCGATCAGTCCGGGGAGTGGCGGGGGGTCCGAAGAGGCGGCGCTCGATCGGCTGGGACGGATCGCGCTCGATTTTCTCGCCGCGGTTGAAGGCAACGCGACCGGCGCGCGTGAAACCTACGAGGCGATCGCGCGCCCGCTCGAGCAGAGCCACGACGCGCATCGCGCCGCCCTCGGCCGATTGAGTCAGCAGGTCGTGGACGCGGACGGCGACATGGACGCGCTGTTCGAGTCGGCCGTTTGGCTGCAGCATCAGGCCTTGGCGACGCAATCGCTCTACTATCTGAACTGGCTGCGCTACCAAGGCGCGCAGCTCTACAGTGGTGGCAAGCGACGCGAGCTCCTCGGCAAGGCGGTTTCCGGCTTCGCCGAGTTCGCGAGTGCGGGGGGCGAAAGTCCGATCGTGATCGAGAGCCACCTCGGGCGCGGCCTCGCCAACATGGAACTCGATCAGGTCAAGTGGGCGATCGCCGATTTCGAGGCCGTCGTGCGGGCGAAGAGCGCCGCACCGGAGCGCAAACGCAAGGCCAGGCTCGCGCTCGCCGACGCCTACATTCGCGCCGGTCGGAGCGGGGACGCGCTTGCGGCGTCCGAAAAGGCGCTCGCGAGTGCGACCACGGGAGATCGCGCGCGGGCGCAGGTCACGCGGGCCCGTGCGCTCCTGATGGCGGCGGCCTCGCGATCGGCCAACAAGAGCCGGTATCAGGCGCAGGCGCGCGATCTCCTGACGACGGTCAAGGCGGGAGGGGGCACGTGGGGCCGCCAGGCCGATCGGATTCTTCGCGCCGGGCTCGACAACCCCCAGATCTGGGCCGGACCGAAAGCGCAGCCGCCGGCGCCGCCGCCACCATCCCAGTGGGATGAGACCAAACGCCTTGCGGCCAGCGGGAAGTACAAGAAGGCGATCCCGCGCCTCGAGCGCATGATCGCGTCCAAGGATACGGATGACGCGAAGCATCGGCGGGAGGCGCAGTACCTACTCGGTGTCGCACGTTTCAAGACGGGTGCCGACGAGAAGGCCGCGGCCGCGTTCGACGCCGTCCTGGCCGGGAAGGCGCGCGCGTACTACCGGGACGACGCCGCGTATCTGCGGTTCAAGATCAAGGAGAAGCGCTACGTCGCCGATCCGACGCTCGAGCGTGCGCCGGCCTATGAGGACGCGATCAAGGAGTTCCTGGCCGAGTACCCAAGCCATAGTGCGGCGCCCGAGGTCTCGTATCGCCTCGGCGAGGTGCGTCAGCGGCAGGATCAGTGTGCCGCGGCGATGGAGGCCTATGCCGACGTGAAGGGCGATCCGGCGTTCGAGCTGCGGGCAGCGTTCGGGAGCGCGCAGTGCGCGGTGAAGGCGCTGGAACGGGCCTCCGAGGAGGCCGCGCCGGGTGGTCAAGGCACAGCCGCCGCGGGCAGTGGCTCGGAGGATGCGGTGCCGGAGATCGGGGAAGAGGCGGCCACCGAGACGGGGGAGGCGACGGCTGCGTTGGCGGACCCGGTAGCCGCTCGGGAGGTCGCTGACGCCGCGTTGGCGCGGTTCTGGGCCTTGATTGCGGCGCATGACGCGGGCGACTTTGGCGATGCGCCAGTGACCGAGATGTCCGGCCGCTCGGCGCTCCTCAGTGCCTACCTCGCCGCGCTTGCGGAACCACCAGACTACGAGGCCGCGTTTACCTGGGTGGAGGGGTTCGAGGAGAAGTACCCGCTGTTGGTGGACGAGCGACCGCAAGTCGTGAAGTTGCGGTTGGCTGCCGCGGCGCGGCTCGGTCGGCTGGACGACGTCCGCACCGCGGCCATGCAACCGAGCGCCGCCGAACTCGACCCGGCGTTTCTCGATCATCTGAGTCGTCGCCTGCTGACCGCCTCGGCGCGGCAGAAGGCGCGCGGTAAGGTCGAGGAGGCCAAAGCGGGGAAGGACGCGGCACGGCTGTTGGCCGAGCACGCCAACGCGTCCCCGCACGCGAACGATCTCAGCCCAGGGGCACGCTATCGACTACGATCGACACTGGCCTCGCTCTACGAGGACGCCGCGGAGCCGGAGCGTGCACTCGCGCTCTACCGCGCGCTGCTCGCCGAGGATGCCGATGCGGTATCGGCGCGTGCGGGGGCGGCGCGGGTCTTGGAATCCACGGGGCGAGCCAGTGAGGCTCGTGGGCTGTGGGACGAAATCGCAACGGCGCCGGAAGGTCGGACCGGCTGGCTCGAGGCGCACTATCAGTCGGCCCGATTGTCCGCCGCGCTCGGAGAGGCCGCGCGGGGATGCCGCCTGCTCGATCAGGTGCCCGAGGAGATGCTGAGCAATACCAACTCACCGACGCCGCGGAAGATTCAAGAACTGCGCCGCGACATGTGTCGATCGTAACGGTCCCGGCTTAGGGCTCGATAAACGGGTCCAGATCGAGACCGGCGTCTGGCAGATCCGTGCCGGCCTCGGTGGGGGTGTCGAGTTCGGCCTCGGCGGCTTCGTACATGCGGCGCGCGATCGAGTCCTCGCGGTCTTCGCGCGCCCGCTCGTCGTCGAACCCACCGAGCGCGTCCATGCCAGCGGTTGGATCAGGCACGTCGGGCACCTCGACGCGCGCAGGATTGCTATCGAAGAGCGCATCGGCCGGCTCCAGGTACGTGTCCTCGGGATCGAGCTCGCCGTAGTCGTCGATCTCATCGAGGGGATCGTCGATGCCTTCGAACGCGTCGAGGACCTCGATGTCCGCGGTTGCCTCGAAGGGGTCGATGGCCTCCTCGCGCGGGCGCTGTTGTCCTTCTCGCGAGCGTTCCACGGCGCGGGCATCGGCTTCGAATGCGCGCCGCGCGGCGGCGGCGGCGGCGGGATTGGGCCGAATCTGGGCAGCCGCGTCCGCCGCGCCGATGATGGCCGCGACCAGGGCCACGAGAGAAACTACTCGGAACCGAACTAGCACGAGTCCCAGCCTAACGGCGCGAGGGAGGGCGCTCAAGTGCGGATATGGCGGCGCATCCCTGCGATTGTTCCGGGTTCGGTGTCGTCGCGGCGAGGGCCTCTGGCGCGTGTCTTCGACGCACCCGGTCATGCGTCGCCTTGACACCCCAAAAGGGAGACGTTAGAAGCGCCCCGCTTGCGTGGAAAAGCTCAGCCAAGTTGAGCATTTGTTCACCGTCAGTGCGCCTCCGGCCGAGCGCGCTGGTGGCTCGTAAGCGGACCACGGCACGGGGGGGATTCGGATGGCTCTCGACTACGAGGTTCCCGAGGATAAGCGAGCGCTCTACTGGCTTGGTGACAAGCTCATCGAGTACCGCACCCCGGTCATGACACTGGTGCTGCTCGTTACGAGCTTGTTCGCGTACTGGAGCTTCCAGCTCCGCCTCGTGACGAGCTTTGGCGATCTGCTCCCGCAGACGCACGAGTTCGTGAAGATCCACAACAAGTACTCGGGCACCTTCGGCGGCGCCAACAACATCGTTGCCATGATGGCAGTCGAAGAGGGCACCATCTTCACGAAGGACAACCTCACCAAAATTTTCGAGATGACCGAAGGCATGGACACGGTCTACGGCGTCAATCACAACCAGATCGAGTCCATCGGCCATCGCACGGTCCGCCATCTGCGCGTCGCGGCCGGCGGTACGCTTCGCGCCGAGCCCGTCATGTTACGGGCACCCAAAAACCAAGAAGACGTCGACGAGATACGACGGATCGTACACAACGCGGAGAACATCTACGGGCTGATCGTCTCGCTCGACGACAAGGCCGCGTTGCTCCGTGCCAACTTCATCGAAGGCCGCCTCGACTATCGGCGCATCTTCGAAGAGGTGAACGAGAAGGTCGTCGAGCCCTTTGCCGACGAGGACACCAAGATCTACGTCGCGGGCGAGCCACGGCTCTACGGCTGGGTCTACAGTTACGCGAGCGACGTCTTCTGGATTCTGGTGGTCACGTACTGCATCGAGTGGATCCTTCGCTGGATGTACTTTCACGATTGGCGCGGGGCACTCCGACCGACCCTGACCGGTGTCATCGCCGCGTTCTGGGGTCTGGGCTTCATTCATCTCATCGGACTCGCGCTCGACCCGCTCATGCTGGTGATGCCGTTTCTCATAACAGCGAGAGCGGTGAGTCACGCTATTCAGATGCATGATCGGTACTACGAAGAGTTTGAGAAATGCGGGTGGAACAAACGGCGCGCGATCGTCGCATCGTTTGCCGAGCTCTTCGTGCCAACCTTCTCGGGCGTCGTGACCGATGCCTTCGGCGTGCTCGTCATCTTGCTCGTACCGGTCATCATGCTCCAGAAGCTGGCCATTACGGCCTCGTTCTGGATTCTCGCGATCACGGTCTCGGAGATGCTCCTGAATCCGATCGTGTACTTCTACCTGAAGGCACCGGAGCCGGAGCTGGTCGTACTGCGCGAGCGTGGCATCTTCCGCAAGGGCATCGAGAAATTTACGCACCTGCACGTCTCGCGCGTCGGGCGGCTGGCGACCCTCGGCGTCTGGGCCACCGCCGTGATCGTTGCCCTCTACTTCGTACGCGGGCTGACCATTGGCGATCCGACGGCGGCGTCGCCGCTCGTGTGGCTGGATTCGCCGTACAACGTTTCTCACACCGAGATTCAGGGCCGGTTCGGTGGTGTCGAGCCACTCATCGTCGTGGCCGAGGGCTTCGACAAGGACGCCATGAAAGATCCGGAAACGCTCCGGACGATGGAGCGGTTCCAGCGTGAGATCGAGCGCGATCCCGATATTGGCTACAGCTTCTCGCTCGCCGACATCATCCGGGCGGTGAACCGCGTCTTTCACGAGCTCGAGCCGAAATGGCTGGTCATCCCCGACTCGTGGACTGACATCGGGGGCCTGTTCTTCATCTTCTTCTCGGGCTCGCCGCCAACAGAGACCGCGAAGTACGTTGATCCGAGCTATACGACCGCCCACGTTACGTTCTACGCCAAGAACCACCAGGGCGACGCGATTCGGCGCATCATTGCGCGCTGCGAGAAGTTCATCGAAGAGAATCCGATGGACAAGGCCGCCTTCAAGCTTGCCGGTGGTCTGATCGGCGTGCTCGCGGCCGCGAACCAGGAGCTGGTCCGCAATGACCTGCTCATGAACTTTCTCGGCTTCTTTACGATTTGGGTGATTCTGACATTCACGTATCGGTCGCTCACCGCTGGACTCTACCTGCTGGCACCGTTGCTGGCGTCCAACGTGATCGTCAACGCGTACATGGCCGTGCAGAACATCGGCATCAACATTCACACTCTGCCGCTAGTAACGGTCGGTGTCGGCTTCGGCATCGACTACGGTCTGTACATCGTCAGTCGCACGATCGAGGAGATTCGTGAGCGCAACGATCTCACCGAGGCAGTGCACCAGGCGCTGATCACGTCGGGCAAGGCCGTCACGTTTACGGCCGCGACGATGATCGTCAGCACCGCGTTCTGGATCACCTCGAACATCCGCTTCAATGCCGAGATGGGACTCCTGCTCGCGATCTGGATGGCGATCAGCTACGTCGGTTCGCAGACGCTGCTGCCGATCCTCGTGCTCGTCTTCAAGCCGAAGTTCATCATGAAGGAAGCCGGTCGTGGCCGGATGGGATCGGGACACTGATCAGCAGATCGTCCAAGACGGCACCCGGGAGGGTACGATGGAGCTAGGAATCTGGAACTCGATGGCTATCGTGCTGGGCTTCAGCCTCTTCGTGATCGCGCTCGACGAGTACATCGCCAAGCCGTGGCGCAAGCGAAGCTGGGAGAAGCGGGCGGCCTCGGGCGATAAAGAGGCCCAGGAGATGCTCAGGATCGCGGCCTCGGCGAACGTCGTCGACGAGTAGGGCCATCAGGGACGTGTCGTGCTCGTTCGGCTAGCACGTATCGCCGCGATTGCGGTTGGTTTCTTCTTCGTCTTCACCCTCTCGCAGCAGGCAACGGCCGCACGGAATTTCGGCCAGACCACGGCCGGGCTATCGTGGCCCATCGGCGTTCTCGCGTTCGTATTCCTCCTGGCCGCCTTCGGCAACGAGCGCTTGAACAAGCTCAGGGGATTGTCCGACGACGACCTGCGGACCGACTTCCTGTGGGGTCTCGGCGTCGGGGGCATCGCGATCGTGCTCGAGCGCCTACAGTAGCGCTACGTCCGCCGTCGCTGGTGGCAGCGGCTCGATCAACTCGATCGGGGAGGGCGCGATCGTCAGCGTCCGTGCAGCGACGACAGCCGCTGTGCCGCTCGGATGCGGGGCGCGGGTGATGCCGCTGTGAGATGCCGGCGCTGGCAGATGCACCGCGGGTCGCAGCAGCTCCAGTGCGACCGCGAGCAGGAGGACTCTGCTCAGTTGGCGCGCAGATGCTCGATTTTCCTTGACTTTCGCGACTGACTCTTTCATAGCGAAAGACCGCTAGGCGAAAAAAAACCAAGGCCGCGCTGCTCGATGCGCGGCCCTGGCCAAAAGCGCGGATGCGGTGGAGGGGAAGGAGCGGGGTACGAGGGGGAGGAGCCGCGCCTCGGGTCCGAATGGAGCAAGCCCGGTGCCAGGTTTCAGGTCGCTGTCAGAGGTAGGGTAGAGCACGCGCCATCGAGAGCGATCCGAGCGTGGATCGTCTGGTCTTCCAAGGAGTTGCGTGGGTGTGGTGGTCGGACGGGGATTGCAGATGCCATGGGGGCTGCCTGGGAGCTTGCGGGTAAGCCTGGTCTTTGCAGTTTAGCCCGGACGGCGTCTTTTGCTGCGGCGCTGCACGGTCTGTCAGCGGACGCGTAGCATTTGGTGTGGGGATGACGAGGAGGAGGACGCATGGGAGCCATTGCGGGGGTGCGGCCGCACCAGCGTGAAACGGCGCGCGAGGAGCTGATCGCCGAGGTTGCGGCGATGCGCCGTCTGATGGCGCCGCGGGCGCCGATCGAAGGTGGCATGGCGGTGGCGTACGACGCGTCGATCGCTTTGGCGCACGGTGGTAGTCGGGGTCCCGCGGGGGAGTCGGTGCTGCAGCCCCTGGTCGACGAGAGTGGGACGCTCTGGCTCGTCGCTGACGGCGAGCCGTCGAACGCGGCGGCGCTGCGGCTCGAACTCGTGGCCGCCGGCCACGAGTTCCGGTCTGCGTGCGGTGCCGAGGTGATCGTCCATCTGTACGAGCAGGGTGGGATTGGTGCGCTCGAACGGCTTGCCGGCAGTTTCGCGTTCGCGCTCTGGGATCGTGAGCGTCAGGAGTTGCTGCTGGGGCGCGATCGCTTCGGGAGCCGTCCGTTGTATGTCTCCGAGCGCGGCGGCGTCGTTGCCTTCGCCTCGGAGGTCCGTGCGCTTCGCCAGGGATCAGCTCCCGATCCGGCGGGGTTGGCCGCCTTCCTGACCCTCGGCTACCTGCCCGAGCCCGTCACGGTGATGCGCGACGTACGCGCCGTGCCGGCGGGCACGATCGTTCGAGTGCGCGATGGCCGCATGCACGAGGAGCGGTTCTGGGAGGAGGCCGCCGCGTTGCCGAGCGGAGACCGGGCGACCGACGACGCGCACCTTGGCTGGCTCCTTCGCGAGTCGGTCGAGTCGGCCATCGCGGGTGAAGATGCCGTCGGGGTGCTCGCCGACGACGGGCTGGCCAGCGCCGCGCTCCTGGCGTTGGTGCGCCCGCTTCTCGGTCGTGGCTTGCGTACGCATGCCTTTCGGTTCGTTGCCGCCGAGGACGAGCCCGCCGCCCCACGCGCGCGTCGTCGATCACGCGATGCCGGGCGTGCGGTGGCGGAGTGGTTCGGCGCCGACCATCACCAGCACCTGGTGACACCTCGGATGCTCGAGGACGCGATCAGCAGCACGGCCGACGTCGACCAGCCCTCGATCGGCGCCCCGCTCGCGCAGTTGGGAGCGGCCGCGATGAATGCGGCGGGCGAACGTGTGTGGCTGTCGTCCCTGGCTAGCCCTGGGCTCCTTGGCCCCTCGCCGCGGGGTGTCGTGTCGTGGCTCTGGTGGGCCGGACAGCATGCGTCGACCCGGATGCTCGTGCGGACGGGCCTCCGCGCGCTCGCCCGTCAGCGTCCGTTCGGGCATGCGGCGCAGCTCGCGGGTTCGCTCGATCACCGCGACTCGGTGGCGGCCGCTTACCTCGCCCGCGGGTGTGTCTTGGCGCCGACAGCGTTGGCGACGGTGCTCCGACCCGAGGTTCTCGAGGATGCCGGTAGCGCGTTTGATGCCGTCGCCCACCTCGATGCCCAGGTGGCGCATGCGCCGGGTCCGCCGTGCGTGTTGCCGCCGCGGTCGGCGCAGGCGGCGCTCGGCCGGGCGTTGGCGGCGATCGAACTCGGTGGCCCGGTCATTTCGGGCGCGCTGCGCGACGCCGAGCGTATGGCAACGTCGCAGGGGTTGGCCATGCGCACGCCGTTTCTCGATCATCGCTTGTTCGAGTGGGTCACGACCGGGGCGGCGGGGGACGACAGCGCACCGCTGCTCCGTGTCGTCGGGAGCGCCATGCCGCGAGTGACGGCGCAGAGAGGTGCGCGGCCAGAGCCGCCGCTCGATGCCTGGATGCGGGGTCCGTTGCGCCCGGCGATCGAGGCGCGTGTGTTCGCCGACGATCCGGAAGGGCTGTTCTCGCCGCGCGGGCTGGACCGGCTCTGGTCGGCCTTTCTGGCCGGCCACACCGAGTGGCGCGGCGTCTGGGCGCTCGCGCTTGCCCGCGGCTGGATCACGGCGCAGCGGGGATGCGGAGCCGCTCGTCGTTTTGATCAACCACTCGGTCGCGTTGCCGCGTGACGGGGTGCCCCGCCTGATTGCTGCCGGGCCTGGGCTGATCTAGTGCAGGGGCACATGGCGGCACACAGGGCTGGTCGGGCGTCGGGACCTGCGCGGCTGTCGCCCCATCGTGACGCGTGGTGGCTGCCGTATGCCGTGGCGGCGACCTTCGTTCTCGTCGCCTTGCTGGTGTTCTCACCCGCATTGGAGGGGACTCTCCTGTGGGACGACGCCGAGATCCTCACTCGGAACCGGGTCGTGCGGATGCCGGGCGGCCTGTACGAGATGTGGTCCCGCACCCGTGCGGTTGCGCAGGTGCCGCTGACCACGACGATGTTCTGGGTCGAGTGGCGCCTGTGGGGAGAGCGACTCCTCGGGTACCACGCCGTCAGTGTCGTGTTGCACGCGCTGGCGGCCCTGCTGATCTGGCGCGTCCTTCGTCGGCTGGCCGTGCCGGGGGCGCTCGCGGCGGCCGCGTTGTTCCTCGTGCATCCGGTGACGGTGGCGTCGGTGGCCTGGATTGCGGAGCGCAAGAACACGCTTTCGCTGGTGTTGGTCGCCGGGGCGATGCTTGCGTATCTGCGTTCTGATGATGGGGACGGGCGGCGCTGGTACGCGATCGCCCTTGCGGGCTTCCTGCTGGCGATGCTCGCCAAACCCGCCGTCGTCATGTTGCCGATCGTGCTCCTTGGCGCGGCCTGGTTGCGCCGGGAGCAGATCACCCGGTTGGATGTCGTGCGCGTACTGCCGTTTCTCGCGTTGGCGTTCGTGCTCGGGATGGCTACCGTGTACGAGCATCCGTTCAGCGCGACCCGTGGTGCCGAGTTGCGTCCTGAGGGGATGGCCTCTCGGGTCGCGGCCGTGGGCTGGGTGGTGTGGTTCTATCTCGGCAAAGCGCTGGTGCCGATCAACCTCGCGATGGTGTATCCGCGCTGGGATGTCGAACCAGCGGACCTCTTCGCCTGGGTGCCGCTGCTCGCGCTCGTAAGTTCGTGCGTGGTTGCCTGGTGGTATCGTGCCGGGTGGGGTCGTGCGTGGTTGGCCGGTCTCGGGTACGTCGTGGTGGTATTGGCACCCGTGCTCGGTCTGATCGAGATGTCGTTCCACCGGCACTCCCTCGTTTCTGACCACCTGCAGTACCTGGCGCTCCCCGGCGTTCTGGCGTTGGTGGTCGGAGGGCTCACGTCGATCGTCCGTGCGCGAACCTCGTCGCGTCGGGGGCAGCGCACGTTGCCCGCGATCCCCCGGTGGCAGCCGGCGACCCTGATGTTCCTTGTGTGCGTCGGGCTAGGGAGCCTCAGCTGGCAGCGCGCGCATGTCTTTGCCAGTAGCGAGGCGCTCTGGGCGGACAACGTGGCGCGGTTCCCCGAGACATGGGTCGCCCACAGCAATCTCGGGTTGGCGTTGCTCGAGCGCGGTGCGATCGAGCGGGCGGCGACCCATATCGAACAGGCCGTGCGTCTCGATCCCGAGGCTCCGGAGTCGGCGATCAACCTCGGTCGGGTGTACGAGGAGCGCGGCATGGACGAGGCGGCACGCACCCATTACCTCCGCGCCAGTCAGCTCGCCCCCGACCGGGCCGAGCCCCAGAACAACCTCGGTGAGGTGCTCGGCCGGCTCGGCGATGGCACGGGCGCCATCGAGGCTTACGAAGCCGCAATCCGCCTCCAGCCGACTTTCGCCGAGGCCCACAACAATCTTGGGGTTGCCTTGGCCGGGGTCGGTCGTGGTGCCGACGCGGAAGCGCGGTATCGCGAGGCGCTTCGACTACGTCCGGAGTACGCCGAGGCACACAGCAATCTCGGCAATCTGCTGCTCCAGGCGGGGCGGACAGAGGAGGCTCTCGCCGAGCACCGCGCCGCGCTCGCGCTCCGACCGGAGTCGCCCGAGCTGCAGAACAATCTCGCGACGGTCCTCACGACGCAGGGCCGACACGAGGAGGCCACCGTTCACTACCGGGCGGTGATTGCCGCACGGCCCGATCTTGCCCAGCCACACCACAATCTCGGCACGTCGTTGCTCGCGCTCGGTCGTGTCGAGGAGGCCGTTCGCCACTTCGAGGAAGCCGTGCGCTTGGCGCCGTCAGAAGCGGCCTCGCGTCAGGCCCTGGCCAGTGCCAAGGCACGCCTAGCCCGCTAGCGGAGTGGATTCAGACGCCCGCGTTGGCGCGGCGCTCGACCTCGGCTTTGAATTCGAGGACCGACTGGCGGACGGCGTTCTGCTCGATCGGGCCACGAATGATGCTTGGCACCCAAAAGCCGAGTGAGACGGCCTGCGAGCACGTGGCCTGCGTCTGATCGTTGCCCTCTGGCTCGAACGAGTAGTGCCCGTCGACACCGGCCAGGTCGCCCTCGACGAGCTGCCATGTCAGCTTGCCGGGCGGGGTCCATTCGTAGGCGAGCACATAGCGGACGATTTTCAGCTTCATGTCGAGAAAGAACTCGACGTCGCGCGGTGCGCCGTCATCGTTGCGGGCCAGCACGACGGTTTTCGTGACCGGTCCGGCCCACGACGGGTAGCTTTCGAAATCGGCGATCGCCTCGTAGCACAGTGCCACCGGTGCCTCGATGATCGTCGAGTAGCTTTGCTGTACCTCCGCCACGCGCGGCAAGGTAGGGAACGGTCGAGTGGTCGTCAACCGTTCTGCGTCACGCGCGCCGTCTGATGGCGGCCACGGCTTGCGGGTGGCGGCTTGCGGGTGGCGGGGCGCGGGTCTATCGTCCCGCGATCGTGGTGGGAAGGCGAGATGGGGAGCCCGGGCGGGTCGTCGCGCTCACCGGCGTTCACGGGACGACCGGGGCGGCGCTCGTACGTTGCCTGGACGCGGATCACCGGGTGGAGCGCCTGGTGTTGCTGGACCAGCGTGCGCCGGCGGTGCCGCTCCGAAAAGCGTCGTTCTACCGTGTGAATCTGATGGCGACGTTGGCGGACCAGGCCCTCGCCGAAATCATCGTGCGCGAGCGTGTCTCGACGGTGATCCATGCCGCGTTCCATGGGGCGCCCGTTCATCAGCTGGAGCAGGCGCACGAACTCGAGGTCATCGGCACACGAGCGTTGCTGCGCGCGGCCGCGCACGATCTCCGTCGGGCGGGGACGCTCACCAATGTCGTCGTGCTCGGTTCGACGATGAGTTACGGGGCGCATCCCGACAACAGTCAGTATCTGTCGGAGGACATGTCGCTGCGCGGCGGCGCGGGCTATCCGTGGGTGGCCGACAAAATCGCGGTCGAGGAGGAGGTGGCCCGCTTCCGCGCGCGAACGGCGCTGCCGACGGCGATGATTCGTGCGGCGTGGGCCGTGGGTGACGAGGCGACGCTAGCGGCCCGGATGCTCGCGCCTTTGGCGGTGCCGGCAGTCCTCGGCTGCGATCCCCTCGTGCAGTTGCTTCACATCGACGATCTAGTCGATCTCATCCAACTGGTGGCGCACGAGCCGTACGACGGCGTGTTGAACGTCGCGGGCTCGGGTGTGTTGCCGTACTCTACGATCGTCAAGCTCGCCGGCAGGGTGCGCGCCCCCGTGCCGAACGGGACACTCCGGCGGACGGTGCAGGCCCTGTGGACGCTCGGCGTTGGTCTCGTGCCCGGCGCGCATGTGCGCTATCTCCGCGACACGTTCGTCGCCGACATCGGACGTATGGTGAAGGACGTCGGCTTCCGGCCACGCTACACGACGGGTGAGGCGCTCGCGCGTCACGTCGCGGCGCGCTGGACGCGCGGTCGGCTCGCCGCATGAGCCCATCATATGTCTTGTGTCCACGGTCCCTCTCCGTGCTATAGTACTGCCACACTTACCGTGACGCTCCGCAAGACCAAACCACCAAAGCCCCGTCAGCGCCGCGCGCGCGTCCGCACGATCGAGTGGACCAAGGGGCGCGTCGTCATGATCGACCAGCGCGTCCTTCCGGCGCGCGAGGTCTATCGCGTGTACAGCAACTATCGCGAGGTTGCGCGCGCCATAAAAGAAATGGTGATCCGGGGCGCGCCCGCGATCGGGGTCGCGGCCGCCATGGGTATCGCTCTTGGTGTGCGGAGCATGAAGCGCGACGAGCTGAAACGCGACTTCGATCGGATGTGCCGCCATTTTGCGGCGACGCGGCCAACAGCGATCAACCTGTTCTGGGCCATCGAGCGCATGCGCCGGGTGTACCGCGAGAACCAAACGCGTGACATCGAGACCCTGCGCCTGGTGCTCGAGCGCGAGGCCCGCGCCATTCACGAGGAAGACATCAGCATCAATCGGGCCCTCGGCGCTCATGGTCAGGCGCTGATCCCCGACCGGTCCACCATCCTCACGCACTGCAACGCGGGGGCGCTGGCCACCGCGGGCTACGGTACCGCGCTCGGGGTCATCCGCGCCGTCGGCGAGGCCCGGAAGCACGTCGAGGTGTTTTGCACCGAGACGCGGCCGTATCTCCAGGGCGCACGGCTCACCGCCTGGGAGCTCAAGAAAGATCATATCCCCACGACGCTCATCACCGACAGCATGGTCGGCCATATGATGAAGTCGGGGGCGATCGACTGCGTGGTCGTCGGCACCGATCGGACCGCCGCCAACGGCGATGTCGCCAACAAGATCGGGACCTATACCGTTGCGGTTCTCGCGCAGCGCCACGGCATTCCCTTCTACGTGGCCGCGCCAACGTCTTCGATCGATCTCAATTGCGCGCGGGGTGACAAGATTCCGATCGAAGAGCGCGACCCGCGCGAGGTCTCCCACATCTTCGAGCACCAGATCGCGCCCACCGGCATCAAGATCGAGAACCCGGCGTTCGACGTGACGCCGCACGATCTGGTGACCGCGATCATTACCGAGCATGGCGTGGCACGCGCGCCGTACGGTCGCAGCTTGCCGCGGTTGGTCCGCGGGACTCCGAGCCGTGCAACCAAGACCACCGGGACTACGCGGGCGCGCGCGAAGCGCGAGCCGACACCCCGGAAAAAAGCCACCCGTCGCGCGCGCTAGCGCCGCGCCGTCCGATCCGCACCGCGTCGCAGAGCGTGTAGGGCGTGGCCCCACCGTGCTTCACTGTGTGGGTCGGGATCGCAACCTGGCGTGGGGTGTCGCCGATTCCGTGACGCGTGCGACGCATTCGCCCATCACGGAGCGCGCTACGTCGGGCACGCCGCGACTTGCGCGCAGAGTCGGGTGTGCGCTCGGTTGCCGATGGTCGTGATCCGGACTCGATGCGGGCGGGCACCGCGCCAGCGGGCGAGGGCGGTGACCCGCCGGTAGGCGTCCGCGATGCGCGCCTCTGGGAGGTGACCGCGGAGCACGGCCTGTTCGACCGCGAGGACGGCGATCCGAACGTTGACCTGATCTTGACAAAAGAGGAGGGCGTCGACGCCCGCCGCCAGGCTGCGGACGGCGGCTTCGCCGACGCCGTAGTGATCGGTGATGGCGCGCATGCCGAAATCGTCGCTGCAGATCACGCCGCGAAAGCCGAGGCGCTGGCGAAGCAGTCCGGTCAGGATCTTTCGGGAGAGCGTGGCCGGATCTTTGGAATCGAGCGCCGGATAGCGAACGTGCGCGCTCATGATCATCGGGAAGCGGGCGGCGATGGCCTGGCGAAACGGCGGCAACTCGGTGGCGGCGAGCGCACGCCGGCTCCGGCGGACGATCGGAAGTGCGAGGTGCGAGTCCACCGCGGTATCCCCGTGTCCTGGGAAGTGTTTGCCGCAGGTCAGGAGGCCCTCGGCGCGCGTCGCGCGATGCACCGCCAGCCCCGCCCGAGCCACGGCGACGGGATCGGTCCCATAGGCACGATCGCCGATGACGGGATTCGCCGGGTTGGTCGCGACATCGAGGTCGGGGGAGAACGTCAGATCGATCCCAATGGCGGCAAGCTCGCGCGCCATGGCGCGGGCAACGGCGCCGACGGCGCGCGTCCCGTGACACGCGACCGTCGCTGGCGGCGGGAACTGGGTGAAGGGCGGACGCAACCGATGGACGCGGCCTCCTTCATGGTCGATCGCGATGAGTGGTGGAAGCGCCGGGTCGAGTCTGTGCAGTGCCCGCACGAGATCCCGCATGCGTGTCGGCGGCGCGGCGTTTCGCCGGAAGAGGACGAATCCCCCGAACGGCATCGTGCGATACAGTTGGCGCGTTGCCCGATCGAGCGTTCGTCCCGGGAGGCCAGCAAAGAACAGTCGCGTGATTGCCTGGCGCGTCGTGGGCACGGAGCCCCGTACCATATCGCTCGTCGCGTGCCACGCCCGTCGCGCCAGGCACTCGCGCGCGGATATCGACAGGCACTCGCACTCGGGCATGGACAGGCACAGTGTCCGCTGGCGAGTCCCGTCTCGAATGCCTCGCTGCGGGTGTCTCGGCGAGTCTCGACAGCGCCTCCCGGTGCGTGCTAGCCAGCCTCTTCCTAGTGAATTCCGCGTGCCTGGCTCACCGAGTCAGGTGCCCAGAAGGAGTGCGTCGTCGTGGGCGAGAGCCGGTACATTGCAGTCGAGGGGCCGATTGGGGTGGGGAAAACCAGCTTGGCGCGTCGCCTCGCCGAAGCGTTCGAATGCCCGCTCGTCCAGGAGATCGCCGACGACAACCCGTTTCTGGCGCAGTTCTACGACGAGCCGAAACGGTGGGCCTTCCAGACCCAGCTTCATTTTCTGCTCGGGCGCTATCGGCAGCAGCGGGCACTCATGGCCGACGGCGACTCGGGTGGGCTCGTGGCGGACTATCTCTTTGAAAAAGATAGGATTTTCGCCGAGATGAACCTCCAGGACGACGAACTCGCCCTATATAAGGAAGTCCATGCCCTGTTCACGGCCCCGCTCCAACGCCCAGACTTGGTGATTTACTTGGAGGCGACGCCTGATGTATTGTTGCGTCGCTTGCGAAAGCGCAACCGGGGGTTCGAACGGCGGATCACGCCGGCGTATCTCGAGGGCTTGATCGAGGCCTATCGGCGATTCTTTCACGAGTATAGAGATGTCCCGCTTCTGGTGGTGAACAGCTCGGCGATCGACTTCGTCGAGCAAGGCAGCGATCTCGCTGACCTGATCCACGAGATTCGGGGGATGCGACAAGGAGTGCAGCACTACATACCGCTTGGATCCCAGTAGCCGACCCCACCAACGGGGCGGCAAGACGAGAACGGGACTGAGACGGAGAGCGAGAGGCGCCACCCGAGCGCAATTCTGCCGCAGCGACGGGATCGACAGGCCGATTCGGGCCTGAGGCCACCGTCAAACGGGGCAGGGAAAAGCGCGGAGGGGAATCGCGGCGTCGACGAGCCTTCCGGATCGGCCCGGGAGGCTCTCTTATGATGCAGCGTAAGGTGAAGGTGCCCGACCTCCAGCGTATGAAGGAGGCGGGAACGAAGATCACGGCGCTCACCGCGTACGACTTCCCGTTCGGACGCATCGTCGACGACGCGGGTGTCGACGTCATCCTGGTCGGCGACACCCTCGGGATGGTCGTGCAGGGGCTCGATACGACCCTGCCCGTGACCCTCGACGAGATCATCTACCACTGCCGCATGGTGGCCCGGGCGCGGAAGCGTTCGTTGCTGGTGGGCGACATGCCCTTTGGCACCTACCAGGTCAGCGTTGAGGACGCGGTCCGAAACGCGAGTCGCCTGATGAAGGATGGGGCGTGCGAGGCCGTGAAGCTCGAGGGTGGCGTGCGCATGGCCGACACCATCGCCGCGATCTCGTCGGTCGATATCCCGGTGATGGGGCACGTCGGTCTGACGCCCCAGTCGGTGCATCGGATGGGTGGCCACAAGGTGCAGGGCCGCAAGCGTGGGAACGCGCCGGGCGGCCGCAATCGCGTTATCGAGGATGCGCGCGCCGTTGAGGACGCCGGAGCTTTCGCCGTCGTGCTCGAAGGGATCCCGCCGGATCTTGCGGCGGACATCACCGAAGAGCTCTCGATTCCCACGATCGGCATTGGTGCGGGTCGCGAGTGCGACGGCCAGATCCTGGTCCTCCACGACGTGCTCGGCCTTTTCGACGACTTCACGCCGAAGTTCGCCAAGCGCTACGCCGAGCTGGGACAGGCGGCACGGGAGGCGGTTGCCACCTACGTGGGCGAAGTCCGCGCCGAGTCGTTTCCGGACGAGGCGCACTCGTACATGCTGCGGGCCGAGGGCGGCTCCGCACGCGAGGGGACGGGCGCGAAGCGCCGCCGCGCCGCGGCGGGCTGAAACGTCGCGGGCGGTCGTGTGCGTCTCGCCTCCGGGTCGATCCGACCCGGGAGCGGCGACGTGCATGGGACGCACGCACACGGACATCACATGCGAACGATCCAGAATGTGCAGGCGATGCGGGCCTGGAGTCGCGAGGCTCGGAAGGAGGGGGCGCGGATCGCCCTCGTGCCGACCATGGGCGGGCTGCACGCCGGCCATCTCTCGCTCGTCGAGATCGCCCGGCGCCACGCCGATCGGGTGGTGGCGTCCGTGTTCGTGAATCCCACCCAGTTTGATCGCGACGACGATTTCGCTGGCTACCCCCGTGATCTCGCCCGCGATCAGCGGTTGCTGGCCGAGGCCGGTATCGACGTCGTTTTCGCGCCCAAGCCGGCGGCGGTCTATCCCGAAGGCGCCGTCACGTTCGTCGATGTCGAGGACCTCTCGGTGCTGCTCTGCGGTGCGCACCGCCCGGGGCATTTTCGCGGCGTCGCGACGGTCGTGACCAAGCTCTTCACGATCATCGAGCCCGATGTCGGTGTGTTCGGCGAGAAAGACTATCAGCAACTCGCCATCATTCGCCGGTTGGTGCGCGATCTCTGCCTTGCGGTCGAGATCGTGGGTGCGCCGATCGTACGTGAGGCCGATGGGCTCGCCATGAGTTCCCGGAACACGCACCTCGATACGCCGGGGCGGGCCGCGGCGGTGTGTCTCTCGCGGGCGCTCCTCGCCGCCGAAACGCTGGTGGCGGATGGCGAGCATGATGGCGCAACGATCGAAGCGGCGGCACGCGCGGCCATCGAGGCCGAGCCGCTCGCCAAGCTCGAGTACGCGTCGCTCGTCGATGCCGAAGCGCTGGTTCCAGTGACTACGATGATCGATCGCGGCGTGCTCGCGCTCGCGGTCTGGGTTGGCAAGACTCGTTTGATCGACAATCAAATGCTCGTCGCCAAGGCGGCGAGCGCCGAGAGGAGAAGCGCATGACTCGCACAATGCTCAAGTCCAAGATTCACCGAGCAACGGTCACCGACGCCGATCTTACCTACGAAGGCAGCATCACCATCGACGAGGGATTGATGAAGGACGCAAACTTCATCAGCTTCGAGCAGGTGGCCGTGTGGAACATCAACAACGGCCAGCGGTTCGAAACCTACGTCATCCCCGGTCCGCGCGATTCCGGTACGATCTGCGTGAACGGTTCCGCGGCCCGCATGGTGGAGAAGGGTGACCTGCTGATCATCGCGACGTTCGCGGGTTACGAGGAGGCGGAGGCCCTGCAGCACGAGCCGACGGTCGTCCTCGTGGACGAGCACAATCGCCCGAAGGCGAAGCCGCCCCTCGGCATTCACGCGGTGTAGTCTGCCGTTGCGGTTTTGCCCCCGTGCGCGCGGACGCTGACGCGCCCGTGCTCCGATGGGCGTCGCGGGCGCAAAGCGCGGTTTGCGCCCGCTCCCAGGGGGGGCGGTGTCGCGTGCCGTGTGCGCAGCGGGCGTGGGGGAGCGACTAGCCGAACGCGGCGCCGTCGGGGGTGCTAGATCAGTCGGAGGGTGCCTGGCGGATGTGGTGGAAGCCGGCTAGTGGTGGTGCGTTGCTATGGCTGAGCCGAAGACCATCACCGTCAACCGCAAGGCGCGGCACGACTACCACATCGACGAGAAGGTCGAGGCGGGTCTCGTGCTGACCGGGAGCGAGGTCAAATCGCTCCGTGACGGCGGCGTGAACCTGAAGGACAGCTTTGCGCGCATCAGGAACGGCAAGGCGACCCTGATGAACGTCCACATCAGTCCGTACGATCCGGCCCGCGACAACCACGACCCGACCCGCTCCCGAACGTTGCTCCTCCATCAACGGGAGATCGAGCGTCTCGAAAGCAAGCTGAATCAACGCGGGCTCACGCTGATACCGCTCCGCCTCTACTTCAATGCGCGTGGGATCGCGAAAGTGGAGCTCGGCCTCGGGCGCGGCAAGCGCGAGTACGACAAGCGTCACGCCTTGAAGGAGCGCGAGGCGAAGCGTGAAGCCGAGCGCGCCATGCGCGTCAGCCGCCGCTAGTGGGAGCCGAGGCTCCACACCCCCCGCATCGGGTCGGTCGCACGGCGGCGATGCTGCCGCCCTATCTCTTCGCGGTGGCGCTCGGGTTTCTCGCACTGGCGCTGCTGATGGGGCCGTTCCTCGTTGGCGAGTTGGGACGCTATTTCTACCAGACGCGGGTGCTGGCCCTCACACACGCGATTACGCTGGGCTGGATCAGTATGGTCATGTGCGGCGTCCTCTATCGCTATGTGCCCGCGTTGACCAAGCGTCACGTGCCCTATCCCCGGGTAGCGATCGTGCAGGCACTGGGGCTCGCGTTCGGTACGTTGGTCATCGTGGCTGGTTTCTGGGTGGGGCGGTGGCCGGTGGTCGCGGCGGCGGGATCGATCCTGCTCACCTCGGCGGTGCTGCTCGGCATCAACATGTGGCCGCTGCTCCTCCGCGCGCCACAGCAGGGTGTTGCTGAGCGCGGCGCGGCTCTCGCGATCGGCTTTTTCGTTCTGGCCGCGCTCCTCGGGACGCTCCTGGCGCTCGACAAGACCTATCCACTCATGGGCGGCAGCTTGCTCACCAATCTCGGAGCGCACGTGCAACTCGCGGCTCTCGGGTGGGTCAGTCTGATGATCTGCGCCCTCTCGTTCCGGTTGCTGCCGGCATTTCTCCTGCCTGCGGTGCAGCTTCCCGAGGCGGCCCGGCGGCTCGTGCTTGCCCTCGCGGGCGCTGTGTTACTGCTCGTCGTCGCGCTCCTTGCCGGTAGTCCCCTGGCACTGCCGTTGACCTTCGTGACGGCGGGCGCGTTGCTCGGGTATCTCGGCTTGATCGGCCGCGTCGTTGCGAGTCATCGTCAGCCGTTTGATTTCACGGCGCGGCACGCCGTCGCTGGGGGCGTGTGGTTGTTGGTGGCGACCGCGAGTGGCTGTGCCCTGGCGGTCGTCGGTGCCGAGACCGAGATCGGTACGCGCCTGGCGGCGACCTATGGGATCGCGGGACTGCTCGGGTGGATGACGAATCTGATCTTTGGCATCTCGTACAAGCTCTTTCCCGGATTCGTCAGCGGCTGCCGACTCGAGGCGGGACGCGCCGCCGTTCCGACGAGCGTCATGGCGACCCCCGAGATCCTGCGCCCGGCGATCTTTCTCCTCTTCAATGGAGGTCTGCTCGCGGCCGTGAGCGGTCTCATGGCCGGGGATCTTCCGATCAGCATTGTTGGAGCGTTGACCCTCTCCGCCGGGGGCTGGCTGTACATCGGAGGGACGGCACGCACCCTGGCCTTCGCCTTCATCGATCCTCCGGCGGGCACGGTCGGCGCTGGCCCCACCGCTCCTGAGGTGGTTGCGTAAGCGTCACGCCGGACTTGTCATTAGTCCCTACGGTCCCGCCCGCGACAATCACGACCCGCTGAGTCGAGCGGAAGAAAAAGCTTGCATATGATTGCAGCCTCCGAGTAAAATACTCGTATGGCAGCGATCACCCATCGGATCGACGATGATCTGAAGATGGCACTCGAGCGTTTCTGCGATACGCATGGACTGAAGCAGCAGGCCGTAGTCGCTGAAGCGATTGCCTCGTGGCTCGAGGATGCGGAGGATCTTGCCCTGATCGAAGAGCGCCGGGGTGGGCCATGGGTTGAGTGGTCCGATGTCCGCGACGACCTATAGAGTTGTCCTGCATCGGGAGGCGGTAGGCGAGATCCGCGCGCTTCCCAAGAAGATTCGTCCGCTGGTGCGCGAGGCCATCGACACGTTGGCGCATGAGCCACGTCCGGTTGGCGCGGCGCAGATCAAAGGACGCAAGGGGACCTACAGGATCCGGGTGGGCGACTACCGAATCTTGTACGAGGTTCATGCAACCGAAATAGTAGTCTACGTGATTGGGGTCGCGCATCGCCGTGAAGTCTACGTACGGCTACTTCGCCGACAGTAGGCATTGACGCTTTGGGCGTATCGTCGCGGGTTTTTACGGGCGACGAGCACGACGACGCTTGAGGTGGTTGCGCGAGCGCCGAGGCCGACTTATCATTGATGCCGTAGACGAGCCGAACAGCACGGCGAGCCAAGCAACCTGCACCTATGGGGGCGATCTGGTTTCGACGGGGGCTGTGAAGCCAGAGTCGCATGCCGGGTATGCGCAGACCCGTTATCTAAGGCGCACTGCGAACAACCGCAGACGAACCACTAGCACTGGCAGCGTAAGTTGCCCGTCCTACCTCCTCGAGCCCGTAGGGGAGGCTAGGGCGCCAAAAATCGGGCTAGGTAGACCGTCGCGCCGGTGAGGCGGTCATCGAATCAGTTCGCCGGATGGCGCTTAGGATCCTGTCCGTGGGAGCCAACGGCGCGACATCAAATCACGGACTAAGCATGTAGTGGCTTTGTGTGAATCACCTTCGGACGGGGGTTCGATTCCCCCCGCCTCCACTGACGCAACCAATTCGCACCGTCCTCCGGGCCGACCTGAGGTCGATGGTCCGGCGGGCGGTGAGGCCGGCCGTCACGCTGCCCGGCGCACTCGCACTTCGGCCTCGAGGCCAGCAGCTTCCACGAGGCGTAGTACGCGATCGATGGTGACCTTCTGAAGGCTGCCCGAAAGGATGCCGGTTACGGCGGTTCGTGGTAGCCCCGATCGCTTGGCGAGCTGGACATGGGTGAGCTTGCGGCGCTTGCACTCTTGAAGCACTGCGGAGATCAGTCGTGCCTTTACCACGGCCTCCAGTCCCCGGGACTTCGAGATGCCCAATGTCTTTGCCAGCCCTCGTGCTGACGTAGTCTTTTTCATCCGATGACCTCCGAAAGCCTTCGTCGTGCCAGGTCGATGTTCCGTTGCGGCGTTGCGCGTGTGGTTTTCTTGAACGCGTGCGTTACGTACACGGTTCCGCCTCTGACGATCGCGTAGACGGCTCGGTACTGACCCGATCGATCTTTGAACCTGAGCTCGTGCGCACCACGACCGACACTCGGCATCGGTCGCGACAGTGGCATGCTCAGACGGTGACCTTCGTCCAGTCGTGCGAGCGCGTCGGCAAGATCGGCACGGATCTCGGTCGGAAAACGGGTGATCTCCCGACGGCAGGACTCCAGGACAACGATCACTGCAGTGAATGTCTCATATGTAAGACTTCATGTCCAGGCCTCATGAGACGCCGGGAGGCGTCCCCGCAGGATCGGAGAGGCTCCGGGCTGCTCGCTGGAATCGAGTTCGACGGTTCCGCCGACGAAGCTGCGATCAAGCGGGGAGCCACGTTCCGGAAACGTTCCAGACCCGCAGGCCATGCGAGGTTGCTGCTGGACTAGTTCGCGACTCGTCGCCCCAACGATTCCGAACGGCTGACCATTCGAGAGCATCTCAGGTCACTGGCCCCTTCGTCTTCGGACGGGGGTTCGATTCCCCCCGCCTCCACTGACTAACCTCTGAAGATGTTGGGGGAATGTTTTCGCCGACCGCCAGGGGTCCGGATAGGGTCCGGTTTTCGCCCCCGGCAAGGTCGGCATTGACGGCCCGGACCGTGTAGAACTTCCGAGGTCGGATCCCGCGAGCGCCCGGAGGGCCGTGTACCACCCGCGCTTCGGCCACCAGGTGTCGGTCACCGGTTTCCCTTCGGGGCTCAGGAAGACGCGGGTCTCCCCATTCGTCGTCTACACCGTGACGCTCCGGACTCCGAAACCGAAGATACAAGGCAGCATGAACGCCCGATCACGGGTGACGTCACGTCCCGAAGTCGGACGCTCGGCCCGGACTCGCCTCTTATCCCCCAGCAGCGCCCGGCCCACGTACGGCGTAGGCCGGGCGCCCTCCAAGGCTGCGAGGCTGCTGCTAGAAGGGTTTCGCTGATCCGAGGTTGCCCGCCGGCGCGTACTGACAGACAACGTTGCTGAAGTTATCGAATCCCGCCTTGCCGCTGCACTCGGAGATACCGCAGCCGACGTGCGTCGTATCGGCCCAGACCAATTGCGTGTAGTGACCAGACGTGTTGGTGCGATACCACGGGGTCGTCTCCGGGGGACTGCCGACCCAGCAGTTCGAGGGGCACTGTTGAGTGCAGGTTTCTCCGCTCGGACAGGCCGGGCCGCCTCCCGAGCACGGCGTTGTCGCCGTTCCGACTGGGCCTTTCGATGGACCTGAGTCTTGGGGAGTCGAGCAGAACGTTTCGTTGCCGGAGTCGTCTACCGTCTGCTCTGCCGTGTAGCAGCACTCCTCAAAGTTCCACATATCGACGGGGCTCGGCATGCCGCCCCCAGTGATGAATCCGGCGATGTTCTCGCCGATGCCCGACTGGACACAGTCGTGCCCTGCGGGGCACTCTGCGGACGTAGTGCACTCAACGAGCGAAGGGAGCTCTTCGGCGGGATCCTTACAGACCCGTCCCGATGAGTGCCCGCCGCGGGGGCCCTTCCCGATCTCGTTGCATTCGTCAGCCCAGGCCTGCGCTCTGGCAGCCAGGGTGTTGCTCCAGCACAGCGGGGCGACCGCAACCTTGGCGCGCACCGCATTGTGCTCGTTCAGGACGTCGCTCATCTTGAGGCCGTGCTGATCCACCGCGCACGCGGGATCGCATGGCAGGGCGCGCCCCCGGCCGTCGGGTGGTGCGAGGCACAGCCCTGTGCCTGCATATTGCGCGGTTGCTCTCGTGTTGGCGCATCCGAAATCGTTAGGAGGAGGGCCGGTACAGGAGGCGCTGCATACCACGAGAGTGCGGCAGTCCGGTTCTAAGAAGTCCTCGAACGGCGGGGCGCAGTAATCGTAGTGCCCACAAACTTGCTCCATACAGTAGGCGTCGGGATCAGGCTTCGTGTAGCAGTCCGTGTGGCTGTCACCACCCGACCCGGTGCCAAAACCGCAGAGCCCGATCGGCGAGCAGACGATCCCGAAGTCGCAGGCACCTCCCACGCAGTCAGCGTAGCTGGAGCACAGGCCCCCTTCGCCGCATGCCTTATCGCAGGAGCCGCCACAATCCACGCCCCATTCGTCCTGGTTCTGTACACCATCGATGCAGCTCTCGTACGAGTCGTCCTCGCAGCCCTTGGGGCGCGCGTCCTCCGGCTGCTTGGCTGTGCAGAGGTCTTCGCCCGAACCGAGGTTGTTCTTGTCGAGTCCCGGGCCGCTGTCGCAGAGATCATTGCCCGGGCCGCCGGCACACCGGTCGTTGCCCTCTTCCATATGGCACTCGTCGTCGTCACGGCCGCCACTGCACTTGTCGTCGCCTGGACCAGCCTCGCACTTGTCGTTGCCTTTCTGTCCGATACACCGATCGTCTCCGGGGTCCGTACCCGGGTTCTCGGTTGGCAGGCACTCGGTAGGCACGACACCCCGAAGCGCGCTTCGGGGGAACGGCAGGCCCTCGGCGGCAAAGGAGGGAGGCACGGCCAGCACGATGGCTTCCGCGATCTGCCCATCACCGGAAATGAGGTCATTGCCCTTGCCGCCGCGGATCCTGTCGGGGCCGGCACCGCCACAGATGGTATCGTTGCCGCCGCGTCCCCGGATCATGTCGCGGCCACCCAGGCCGATGATGACGTCGTCGTCGTCCGTGCCGCGGATCCGGTCCCGGCCGTTCGTGCCGAGGCAGAGTCCGACCGTGCCATTCACCTTGCAGCCGTAGGTGGGCTCGAGCCCGTAGCAGGTTGGCGTCGCCGCGGACATGGACGGGGTCAGGGTGATCCCCGTGAGGACAAGTGCCGCGAGCAGGGCGAATCGCGTGCGCTGGGCTCGTTGTCTGGAACTCCTCGCCGACGCATGTGGCGTCGCGCCTTGTGGGTGCCTTAGAGGGATGAACGTCTTCGTCGGATCATGAATCATCGTACTGTCTCCTATGGATTGAGGGATCGATAGGCGGCCAAACGGACCGCAAAGGAGAGACACGCAGATCGACCACGATGAGCCATGTGCCTTGGCGGGCGGCGCAGCTTGTGCTCGTGGGCAAGTTCCCCTCCGTGTGCTCAGTTCAGAAAACGCTGCAAGTGGTGTGCGAGTACGCCTCCCCAGATTCCCCGAAGAGCACCGCGTGAGTACAGGCACATACGTAGGGAGTTCTCCGTAGTAGGGCGTGTTTCTCTCCCCAAAAAGAGGAGGGAGCATGCCGTAACGGTCACCGATTGGCGGTGGGCTGGAGGTGCGGCGGTTGCCAATCGTGAGGCCGGTGCTCCAAACTGGAGTAGCCGTTTACTCTACGGCGACCTGCGCTGGCAGCGCGCCCCGCCTCCACTTTCTAGTGCCGCGACAACAGTCGGAAAGGTATCGAGATCGACGTTGTTGACGATGTTGTCCATCGTGCTTCTCTGCGGACGCACCAGTCGTTGCCGAGAAGCCGACGTACCAAGTTTTCTGAGGGGCGGGGACAGCCGATCCTGGGTGATTCCGTCGACGCTCGACGGGACGTGTCGCGTGACACGTTAGATGGCCGAAAGGGGTCATGTTCGGCGTCAGAGCATTGTGCAGTAAGTGCGCGAGAACTCACGCATCGTCCGGGGTTCGATTCCCCCCGCCTCCACTGACTAACCTCTGAAGATGTCCGGGGGCTAGCGACACCAGAGTCGCTGTGTTTCTAGTGCAGGAAGCCCTCTAGCAGGGGGTCTTCTGCACACAAAAGGTTGCTGGGCCAGTGTCGCTCGTGCAGAATGCCCTGTACCAGGGGGTGAACTGCACGTGGAGCACAGCCAGTCGAAGACTCTCGGTACCCAGGGTGCGCGCCTGATCGCGGCGCTTCATGACCGTGGCAGGCCCCTGTTCGGTCACTCCGACGTGGAGGCGATCACCGGTCTGCGGCTCAAGTCGGCGCGGAATCTGGTGGCTGGCCTGGTACGACGTGGCCTCGCCACTCGGTTGAAGCCAGGTCTGTTCATTCTGGTCCCTCAGGAACTTGGGCACGAACGCGAGTATCTCGGCAACCCATACGTCGTCGCGCGGGAACTGGCGGGTGCATCTGACTACTACCTGTCGCACGCGTCCGCGATGGATGTGCATCGAATGGTTACGCAGCCCCAGTTGGCGGTCTGTGTGACGTCCCCGAGGGCCGTGCGGCCGCGAACGGTTCTGGGGACGGAGTTTCGGTTCGTGCGCTGCAAACCCGAGCACATGTTCGGCATTGTCGACCACTGGGCGACCAAGACGGAGAGCGTGCGGGTGAGCGACCGAGAACGCACTGTGCTGGACGGCCTCAAGCAGTCAGAGCATTGCGGTGGATTGACCGAGGTCGCGAAGGGCTTCTGGATGCGGCGCGATGACATCGACATTGGCAGGCTCGTGGACTACGCGCTCCGACTCGACGTGCGCGCGGTGATCCAGCGCCTCGGGTTCCTGCTCGAGACGTTCGAGGTACAGGAACCCGCACAACTCGAACGTCTGCACAGCGTGGTTTCGTCGAGCTATGCGCCCCTGGATCCGCTCCTGCCTGCAGCGGGCCCAACGAACACGCGTTGGCTACTGCGCCTCAACGTGGAGAGCGACGAGATTCTGTCGATCGTGAGGACCTGACGCCATGATCCCACAGCGCAACCTCTCTCTGCTCTCAAACCGGCTTGCCCGTGCTGGAGGCCGTCGCATTGTCGAGGCTATCCTCGAACGCGATTACTGCCTGGCGTGGTTCCTCGTCGGCCTGTCGCGTTCACCCTTGGGGGCGCGGCTCCTGTTCAAGGGCGGTACGGCGCTCAAGCGCTGTTATTTCGGCGACTACCGATTCTCCGAGGACCTGGACTTCACGCTGGCCGAGTCCATCGCCCTCGAGGACATCCTCGAGGGCCTGGAGGCGGTATACGCCGAGGTGGAGCAAGCCTCGGGCGTCGTGTTCCGCTACGCCAGAGCCGACCGCGGGTCTCATAAGAACAGTCACACATTCTACCTCGGCTACGAGGGGCCGCTTCCTGCGGTCTCGGCGAAGCAGGTCAAGGTGGACGTCACGATTCGCGAGCAGCTGATATGTACACCCGAGGACCGCCCGGTTTTGCGCGGGTATGCCGAGTACGAGGACCTCCCCGACGATGCCTTGATTCGCGCCTACTCTATCGACGAAATCGGAGTCGAGAAACTCGTGGCCCTCACCGACCGCGCTCGCAACGAGCCTCGCGACCTCTACGACCTATGGTACCTGAGCGAGGAGGGGCACCTGGACCTTGCCATGCTCGTCCCCGAGATCGAGCGCACGCTGGCCTTCCGTGGTCGTACGCGCGAGCCGATGACGGGGGACCTGGACAAGAAGGAAGCTCGGTACAAGAAGCTGTGGAACGTCCGCCTCGGCCCGCAGATGGCCGCGCTTCCTCCATTCGATGACGTCTTCCGA
>JAJCZP010000079.1 GCA_029262315.1 Deltaproteobacteria bacterium
CGTCATCTTCACCGATCACATCGAGCTTGCCTTGCCACCCCGAAAAGGAAACCATCACGTCCTGCGGGTGATTCGCGAAGTGCTGTCGGTCAAGCCGACCGGCACGGCGACCGACATCTCCGCTGCCCTCGAACATCTCGAGAAGGTCACCAAACGACGGACCGTGCTCTTCGTCGTCTCGGATTTTCTCGACCCTCGCTGCCGGCAGGCGTTGAAGATCGCCGGTCGTCGCCACGATGTGATTGCGGTCGTGCTCGACGACCCTCGCGAGACGAGCCTTCCCGCCGTCGGCCTTGTCGAATTGGAGGAGGCGGAAACCGGGGAGCGCTATGTCGTCGACACCAACGACAACCGGCTCCGGGAAGCCTTCACACGCGCGGCGGTGGCGGCACGGGCCGAGCGCGACCGGAACCTGCGTTCTGCCGATGTCGACGCGATCGTGGTCGACACGGAGCGTCCCTATATGCAGGCGTTGCTGCGGTTCTTCCGCATGCGCGAGCGACGCCAATGAAGCTCCGCCTATGGAGTGCCGGACTGCTGGCACTACTTTTCGCCACGCTCGTCAACGCCCCGCAGGAGATGCGCGTGCCGGCGGTCTCGATCGCCTATGCCGAAGATCCCCCCTCGCCGATCACCGTCGCCGGCCGGGTCGATCCTGACACGGTCACGATCGGGACGCGTTTTCGCTACACGATCGAGGTCACGGCACCGACGGGCCTCGAGATCGTGCTTTCGCAGCCCACCGAGAAGATCGGCGACTTCGACATCCTCGATTTCGGCGATGAGCCCGTCGCGGACGGCGAGGGTCACCGCACCGTCACGCGCTGGTACACGCTCGTCGGCTGGGAGCCCGGCTATCATCTCCTCGCATCCCCGCCAGTCCTCTATCGCCAGGGCGACGCGGAGCACCAGGTTGCTCCCGAGGACGAGACCGTCATCACGGTCGAGAGTCTCCTGAAGAACACCGAGGAGGTCGACGTTCGCGACATCAAGGATGTCGAGGAGGTGCCGATCGATTGGCGACCATACTGGCTTGCCGCGGGCACGCTGCTTGGGCTGATCGCGCTCGGGGCTGGACTGTTCTGGATGCTGAACCGGCGCCAACGTGCTGTCGCCGCCCTCCCGGTCACGCCCCCTCACGAGATCGCGTACGCCGAACTGGCGCGCCTCCAGCGCCTCGGCCTCACGCAGCACGGCGCATTCAAGGAGTACTATTCGGGATTGTCCTCCATCGTTCGCACGTACGTCGAGCAACGCTTCGGCGTGCGAGCGCCGGACATGACGACCGAGGAGTTTCTCCTCCGAAGCGCCCGCGAGGGCGAGCTCCAAGGCCAACACCGCGGGCTCCTCGGCGGATTCCTCGGCGAGTCCGATCTCGTCAAGTTCGCCAAGCACCTTCCCACGATCGACGACAGCGAGCGCGCCTACCATGCGGCCAAGCGTTTCGTCGACGAGACCGCCCCCGCGCGCGAAACGGGAAACGATGCGCCTCGCTAGCCCGTGGTTCCTCCTACTCCTCGCGCTGGTGCCACTCGCACTCCCGTGGACGCGGCGCGCTGCGCGTCAGACAGCGGTGCGTTATCCGAGCCTCACGGTGCTGCAAACCATCGCGCCGCACGGCGCGGGTCGGCGACGCATCCTCCTGGGGCTGCTGCGTACCGCCGTCCTCGTCCTGATCGTACTCGCACTGGCGCGCCCACAACTCGGCAGCGCAGTGACCAAGGTTCACCGTGAAGGGGTCGACGTCGTCCTGGCCGTCGATATCTCCGGCAGCATGCTCGCCGAAGACTTCACGGTCGAAGGGGAGCGCGCCAGTCGCCTCGCCGCGGTGAAGGACGTCGTGCGCGAGTTCGTCGCCGCCCGACCGGGGGATCGCATCGGCCTCGTGCTCTTCGCCGCGCGACCCTACTCGCAAGCGCCGCTTACGCTCGATCACGGCTGGCTGCTGCAGAACCTCGCCCGCGCCGAGGTGGGTTTGATCGAGGACGGTACCGCGATCGGTTCCGCCCTCGGCGTGGCGGTCGCCCGGCTCCGTCCCTCGACCGCCACTGGCAAGTTCGTCGTGCTGCTGACCGACGGCCAGCAAACCGCCGGGCGGATTACTCCCCAAACCGCCGCCGAGGCCGCGGCCGCGCTCGGTGTCAAAGTCTATACCGTCGGCGCCGGCACGAAAGGCATGGCGCCGTACCCCGTCGAGACGATTTTTGGCGAGACTGTGTACCGTCCAGTGCAGGTCGACATCGATGAGGAAACGCTGAAGAAGATCGCGGCCACCACCGGCGCACGCTACTTTCGCGCCACCGATACCGACAGCCTGCGAGAGATCTATGCCGAGATCGACCGGAGCGAGAAGACCGAGTTCGAAGCCCCGCAGTTTCTCGATTACCGCGAGCTCTACCCATGGCTGGTGTGGCCGGCACTGGCGCTCCTGTTCCTCGAGATCGGGCTCGCGGAAACCGTACTGAGGAAGCTGCCATGATCCAGTGGCGCGACCCGACCTGCCTCGCAGCCTTGGCGCTGCTGCCCGCGCTCATCGCATTCCTGGTATGGACGGCCGGACGCCGTCGGCGCGATCTCGAGCGCTTCGTCGAGGCCAGCCTCCTACCGACGGTCGCGCCCTCGCTGGACAACCGGCGTCGGCGTTTCGGCGCCGGCATTCTCGTCGCCGCCGCGGCAAGTATGGTCGTGGCGCTCGGTGGGCCGCAGTGGGGTTTTCACTGGCAGGAGGTGACGCGCGAGGGTATCGATCTCATGATCGCGATCGACACGTCGCGAAGCATGTTGGCCAACGACATAAAACCCGATCGTCTCACGCGCGCGAAGCTCGGCGTCCGCAGCCTCGTCGACGAACTGCATGGCGATCGTGTCGGCCTGGTCGCCTTCGCCGGTACGGCTTTCCTGCAATGCCCGCTGACGCTCGACTACGGCGTGTTCACCCAAAGCCTCGAGGCAGTCGAGGTCGGGCTCCTGCCGAAAGGCGGCACAGCGCTTGCCAGGGCCATCGATGCGGCCCTCGAGGGCTTCGAGGGCCGCCAAGGTCAGCAGCAGGCGCTGATCCTGATCACCGATGGAGAGGACCACGACGGCGAAGTGAAGGAGGCCGCGGTGCGCGCCGCAGAACGTGGCGTCAAGATCTACACCGTCGGTCTCGGAACCACCGATGGCGAACTCATCCCGCAGGCGCAGGGTGGTTTCGTCAAAGACCGTGGCGGTAAAGTCATCAAGTCTCGACTCGACGAGGAGACGCTTCAGACGATTGCCGTCGAGACGGGCGGTGTCTATCTGCGTGCGGCCGATGGATCGTTCGAACTGACGGAACTCTATCGCGACTACATCGGAGCGATGGAGAAACGAGAGCTGCAAAGCTCGCTCGAGCGGCGCTTCGATCATCGCTTTCAGTTCCTCCTGGCGCTCGCGCTCTTGCTGCTGGTGGCACAGGCGTGGCTCGGCGAGCGACGCTCCGCGGGGCGCACCGACCGTGTGCGATGGCCATGGCGACGTTCGGGAGAGCCGACATGACGGGCGTCCGGAAGGTCGCGCTCGCCGCCATCGCAACCGCCCTCTGCACGACAGGGTGGACGCTCGATCGTCACGCCGCCGTCCGACGTGCGAACGAGCTGTACGCGGCCGGTGACTACGCCGAAGCCGAGACTGCGTTCAACGAAGCCTTGATCGATCAGCCCGACTCCGAACGGATCCGCTTCAACCTCGGGGACGCGATCTACCGTCAGGACAAATATGAGGAGGCCGCCACCACCTTCGGCCATGTCCAGGCGACGAACCCACAGGGCGACCCGCGGCACGCGCGCGCGGCCTACAACAAAGGCAATGCGCGCTACCGCCTCGGCCAGGCCGTTGAGGCCACGAAGCCGCAGGAGGCCATGACCCTCTGGGCCGATGCGCTCGTCGCTTATCGCCAGGCCATGGGCGCCGATCCCAACGACGTCGACGCCAAGTTCAATTTCGAGTTCGTGCAACACAAGATCGAAGAGCTGCAGGAACGCATGGAGCAAGAGCAACAAGAGCAGGAAGAACAACAACAGGACCAGGAACAGCAGGACGAACAAGAGCAACAGGAAGAACAGGAGCAGCAACAGCAAGACGAGGACCAGGAAGAGCAGGAACAAGAGCAAGAGCAGGAGCAAGAACAGGAGCAGCAAGAGCAAGAACAGGAGCAACAAGAACAGGAGCAAGAGCAAGAGCAGGAGCAAGAGCAGGAACAGGAACAGGAGCAGCAGCCGCAGGACTCGCCCGGCGAGCAAGCACCGGAGGAGAGCCCGGAAGATCTCTCGCAGCGCGAGGCCCAAGCGCTACTTGACTCACTCCGCGATGAGGAGGTCGACCCCGAGGAAATCATCGAACGCCTCCAAGGCGGTGCGGTCGCCCAACCCGCCTACGACTGGTAACCAAGAGATGCGGATGGGGGCGATGCGGGCACCGAGCACAGGTGGAACGGCAAGCGCCGGGTTACTCGTCTTACTGGTGGTCCTCGCCCTGGCCACCTTCCTGCCGAGCGCCTACGGGGCCGATGTCACGGTGCAAGCGCGCCTCGACGCCGAGCAGCTCTCGGTCGGACAGTCGACGACGCTAGCGGTCGAAGTCCAGGGCACACAAGACGCGGCGGCACCCAACATCGCCAACGTCGAAGGCCTGACCGTGCGCTACGTTGGCCCCTCGACCCAGATCTCCATCGTGAACGGCCGGATGACCTCGTCCATCACGCATCGATTCTCGGTCGCGCCGCAGAAAGCGGGACGGTTCACGATCGGCCCGATTACGATCCCCTATCAGGGCGATACCCTCGACGGCGGGAGTCTGGCCGTGACCGCGGTCGCCGCCGGGACACCGACTGGTGGCGGTCGCGCGCGAGGCAATGCTCCCGCGGCCGGCCCAGGGGGCAATCAACTCCAGCTCTCCCTGATCACCCCGAAAACATCGGTCTATCTGCACGAGCGACTACCCGTCACCGTACGTCTCTCGGTGGGCAATGTACGGGTATCCGGCCTCGAATACCCGAGCGTACCGGGAGACGGCTTCGCCCTCGAGGCGTTTCCCCAGCCGAATCAGCGGGCCCAGCAAACCACCAACGGCAAAGTCCAGATCGTCGAGTTCCGCACCATCCTGACACCGCACCGAAGCGGCGCTCTCACGATTGGTCCCGCCACGATGGCGATGAACAAGGCCATGCAACAGCGCCGCGGCGATCCTTTCTTCAGCTCTTTCTTCGGCGGCCGCCAACAGGCGATCGAGGTCACATCCGAGCCGATCGTGCTCGACGTCGCGCCGCTTCCCACCGTGGGTCGTCCCGCGAGCTTCGGGGGCGGCGTAGGCACCTTCACGATGCAGATCTCCGCCGCGCCGCGTGAGGTGACAGAGGGCGACCCCGTCACCGTGACCATCAAGATCCGCGCCCGAGGCAACCTCGAGCAAGTCACCGCTCCGAGCTTCGCCGATACCGAGACCCTCCGCGCCTACCCCATTCAACAGCTGAGTGCCGGCGGCGCCGATACAGCAGCCGTTCAGGAACGGGTCTTTGAGCAGGTCGTCATTCCCGAGCGAGCGGGCACCGAAACGTTGCCCGCACTGGTGCTCGGCTACTTTGATCCCGACGCGGGCGCGTACCGGACAACCAGGACCGCGCCCATCCCACTGCGCGTGACACCGCGTGCCGGCGATGATCCCCGTCCACAGGTCGTCGGCGCCTCGCCCCAGATCGTCGAGAAGGAGGAGACGCTCGGCCGCGATATCGTCTTCATCAAAGATGCACCCGGGCACCTCGTGCCGATCGGCAGTCGGCTATACCGCCGTCCCGCCTTCTGGCTCCTCCAACCCTTGCCGCTGCTCGCATGGCTCGGCGTCGTCCTCTACGATCGGCGCCGGAAACGTCTCCATGGCGATGCCGGCTACGCACGATTCACCCGTGCCGGGCGCGCCGCACGTCTGGCGCTGGCGGAAGCAGACGCCGCGCGCGCCTCAGGCGATCGCCCGGCGTTCTATGATCAGATTACCCGTACCGTGAGCGAGTACCTTGCCGCCAAGCTCGCCTTGCCCCCCGGTGGCGTCACTGCCGACACCGTCGCCGCGCGCCTGGACGATCAGCGCATCCCCTCGGCCGTGGCCGACGAAGTACGCGAGCTCTTCGCAACCTGCGAGCGCGTCCGCTTCGCGCCCGACGCCGTGGATGAGAGCGACATGCAACACACCTTGATGCGTGCGACCGGCATCATCCGCACGGTCGAGCGTGCGCGCAAGCTGACCATCCCCATGAGCAGAGGCCTACTGCTCACCCTGCTCTGCTTGGTCATCGCGGCCGGGATGGCTGCGGCCGCGGAGAATCCAGTAGCGCGCTTCTTTCGCGCCAACGAGCTGTATGGAGCCGAACGCTTTGCCGATGCCGCGGCGACCTACGAACAGGTACTCGACCAGGGCCAAGAGAGCGCGGCGCTCCACTTCAACATCGGCAACGCGCATTTCAAAGATGGCGATGTCGGGCGGGCGGTGCTGGGCTACGAGCGTGCGCGACGCATGACGCCGCGCGATCCGGATCTCGCGGCGAATCTCGCCTACGCCCGCACCCTCAGCGAAGAGCCCGACGATGTCTCGCTGGTCAGGACCCTGCTCGTTCCGCTTGCGAATCGCATGAGTTCCGACGAGCTGGTCTGGACCGCGAGCCTCGCGTACACCGTCCTGATGGTGCTTCTCATCGTCATGCGACTGTCCCCGAGCGCCGCGCGCACGGCTCGGCTCGCTGCGGGCGGGGTAGCGATCGCCTTGGTGCTCGCGGGCACGTCGGCGGCGTACCGAATCGCGACCGTGGATCTGCCCGCCTGGGCCGTGCTCGTCGGGCGCAACGAGCACTCGATCCGCTTCGAGCCATCGGCGAGCGGCACCGAGCACTTCGCGGCAAAACCGGGCCGCGTCCTGCGCATTC
The DNA here is from genome assembly GCA_029262315.1 of Deltaproteobacteria bacterium. Classification (GTDB taxonomy): domain Bacteria; phylum Desulfobacterota; class Binatia; order UTPRO1; family UTPRO1; genus JAJCZP01. Next base: position 6,932 of record JAJCZP010000079.1, read on the forward strand.
TCGTCGAGCGCGACACGTGGGTGCAAGTCGCACGGCGGGACGGCAAGCGTGGATGGGTCGAGCGCGCAGCGCTCGTCCCACTGTGATGGTCGCACGGGGAGCACGACGAGCAACCATGACGGCGGCGCGAGTCGCGGGGCTCGCTGCCATGCTCGCCACCTCCGCCTGCAGCATGCTCGCCAGCGCACCAGACGAACGCATGGCCGACGCCCCACCGCTCGTCGCCACCGTGTACGAAGCGCCGCGGCAGCGGACGTCGTTGGCCTCACGGCGGCACTTGCGCGAGGCACGTAGGCTCGTGAGGTCGGGGGCACACGTCGAGGCACGCGGTCCCTACGGACGGACCGCGCTCCACTGGACCGTTATCGGAGCCATCCAGAGCGACGACAGCCGCCGCGGCCGTGCCTATCGTCGGGTCGCCGCCGACCTGCTCGACGCCGGGGCCGAGGTCAACGCCGAGGACATGTACGGCAACACGCCCCTCGACTGGTGCGACGGGGGCAATGATCAGGATCTCCGCGACCTGCTACTCTCGGCCGGCGGTCGGCACGGTATCAGCCGACACCTGGGAACCACGCTCGATGAGATGCTCTACCGATTGTACCAGGCGCTCGATGACAAGGATCTCGACGCCGCACGGGCGAGCGTCACCAGTGACATCCGCCCGGGGACCGTGCTCTCTCTCCGCATTCTGAACGATGTCTCGAGCCGCCACTCCAAGCCCGGCGATCCCATCGAAGCAGTCGTCATCGCCCCTGCGACGTCGGGGGACCGCGTCGTCGTCCCCCCGGGCACGCCGGTCGAAGGCACCGTTCTTTCGGCGTCCTCGATCTGGACGCAATACGATCAGGCCGAACTCGTGCTCGACTTCGCGAACCTCGTCCACGACGACGCCTCAAAGACCCGTATCATCGGTATCGTCATCGATGTCGACAATGCGCGCGAGGTCATTCGCGACAACCGCATCGTCGGCATCCCCTTCGCCACGCACAAGACCATCCTCGACTGGGGGACGCGCATGCTGGGCCTCCTACCGTTCGTCGGCTTCGCGACGGATACCGCATTGCACGGGTTCGCCAGTACCATTGATCGGGAGATCTCTTACGAAGCGGGCACCGAACTGAAAGTTCGCGTCCGACTCCCGGTGCGTCTGACGGCCCCGTTGCGAGAAATGCCATGGCCCGAACTCTCGCCATCACCCGCCTTGCTCGAGCTCGTACACGCAACGCCGGTGCAATCACTGACCGCGAGCGGCCTTCCATCCGATGTCACCAACATCGTGTTGCTCGGCTCACGCACGGCGGTACTGGCCGCATTCGCGGACGCGGGATGGACCGAGGCTGAGCGGCTGGGCGTCAGCTCCGGCACCAAGACCTTCCTCGCGACGCTGTGGCAGACCGACTACACTGAAGGGCCGTTCGGGCCGCTGTTTCTCGACGAGCGCCGCCAGGACCTCGAGCTCCAGAAGCAGGCCAACACCTACACCAAGCGGCATCACGTTCGGCTGTGGCGCTGGGGCTCCGTCGACGGCCAAGACGCGTGGGTTGGGACCGGAAGCCACGACATCGGACTCGAGATCCGCCGCGGCGGCACCGACTGGCCGCATCTCATCGACCCGCGCATCGACCGCGAGCGTACCAAAGTCCTGACCGATCTCATGTTCACCGAGCGCCCTGACGGGTACGCGCTGGTGCCACGACCCGATGCGGCCGGGGAGCACAACTACGAGGACGCGGACACCCTCATCACCGATGGCCGCATGCTGGTGCTGCGCCTGCCGCAATAAATGGGAGCACCGAATCGCGGCTTCGCGTATCGTGACCAGATCGGCGCCGACCACGCCGGCTGGTCCGCGCTCGACTACTTGGCATCCCGCTACCGCCACTCTACCCGAGCGACGTGGCAACGTCGCTTCGGCGACGGAGAAGTGCTGATCGACGACGCTCCAGCCGTCGAAACCAGCGTGCTCCGCGCCGGCCAGTCTGTCGTGTGGTGCCGACCACCCTGGATCGAGCCGGACGCCCCGCTCGTGTTCGCGGTCCTCTACGAAGACGATCACCTCGTCGCCGTCCTGAAACCTCCAGGTCTCCCGACGCTCCCGGGTGGCGGCTTCCTCGAGCACACGCTGCTGCATCAACTCCGGCGGCGCACGCCGAACGCGGGCGTCCTCCACCGGCTCGGCCGCTGGACTTCCGGCGTGCTTCTCGCCGCAAAGAATCCGACGGCGCACGCCGCCGTGTCGGAAGCCTTCCGCGAGCGTCGCGTCGACAAACGCTACCGGGCGCTCGCCACAGGACGTCCGGCCACGGGAACGTTCGACGTCGAGACACCGATCGGCACCGTACCGCATCCGATCCTCGGCGCGATCCACGCCGCCGCGAGCGACGGGAAGCGTTCACGCACGCGTGTCGAAGTCGTGGAACTCCGAAACGATGTATTCCTCGCGGATGTCTGGATCGAGACCGGGCGTCCGCATCAGATCCGGATTCACCTTGCCGCCGCCGGCCATCCCCTCGTCGGCGATCCTCTCTACACAATCGGAGGCCGACCCGCACCCGACTGCCAGGCGCTTCCCGGCGATCCTGGCTATCTCCTTCACGCAGCCGAGATTCGGCTCGCGCACCCGATCACGGGCGAACGCCTCGTGATCGAAGCACCGCCTCCGCCGGAACTCTCGGCCTGACGCGAGCCGAGAATGCGGAACGCGACAGGTCACCGCGTTCCGCCCGAGGGTCGGTGGGCCAGTTGGCTTGGTGCGGACGACTGATAGTAGTCTCCCCCAATCATGGGGGACGCTGAGGCGCTGACAGAAGCGCAGGTCGAGAGTTTGCGCCTGCAACTCGAAACGCTGAAAAACGATCTTCAGGCCAGACTCGACACGACAGCGGCGGCAGCCAAGCCCGTCCAGCTCGACCAGACGGCGGTAGGACGGGTATCCCGAATGGACGCCCTCCAAGGCCAGGCGATGGCGCAAGCAACGCGGCGCACGATGGAGGTCCAGCTCACCCAATGCAGCACCGCTCTGCGCTCGGTCGAACGGGGAGAGTACGGGATGTGCCGCAAATGCGAGGAGCCGATCGGCATCGCACGCCTGAGTGTGAGGCCAGAGGCGCCGTTCTGTCTGGAGTGCCAGCGAGGCGCCGATCGCTCGACGACCTAGACGCCTTCGATCTTGTGGACTTGCTTCCACATCAGCTCGGGAAACCACCGCCGCATCCGCCATCCCCATTTGGTCTGAGAGGTCGGGAAGCACATGAGCTCGCCACGCTCGAGCGACGTCTCGATCGCGTCGAGCACGACCGACGGCTCGATCGGGGGAGCCTCGTCGAACAGCTTCGGCCAGACCGTGTCTCGGCCCTGCTGCAGCAGCGGGGTCGCCACCGGGGGCGGGCACACGCAGGCAAAGCGCACGCCGCGACCTCGGTTTTCGTGAGCGAGCACCTCGGTGAAGGCCACCGTCGCGAACTTCGATGCGTTGTACGCTCCGACGTAGATGGTCGGAAACCACCCGGCGAGTGACGCAAAACTAACGAAGTCGCCGCGCCCGCGCTCGAGCATCGGCGGCACCACCGCCTTCGCCATATTGACCAATCCACCGTAGTTGATCGCCATGATCTTGTGGATGACGCCAGTGTCCTGATCAAGAATGCGCCCGAGCGGCATGATGGCCGCGGCATGGTAGACGCGATCGACCGGGCCAAGATCAGCCTCGATCCGTGCCACCGCATCATCGACTGCGAGCGGCTCGGTGACATCCACGACCTGGGTGAAGATGTTCTTCTCACCCTCGGCCGTCTCACCGAGTCCGACCTCGTTGACATCCAGCGCCGCCACCTGGGCACCCGCCCGCGCGCAGCGCTGCGCGGCCAGACGACCCATACCGGAGCCTCCGCCCGTGACGAGCGCGATCTTTCCGTTGTAACTCATGGCGCTTCCGCCTTTCAGTGTACGATGATTGGTTCGGGATCCCCGGCGCTGGCGCGCACCGTCGCGATCTCAGTTGCGGCGTCGTAACCTAGCGCGCGCAGTTCGTCGACGCACGCGGCCGCGTCGTCGCCCGGCACGCTGGCGAGCAGGCCACCGGCAGTCTGCGGGTCGAACAACAACGCATAGCGGGGCTCGTCCTTGGCGAAGGTGCCGCGTACCGCCCGCCGAGCGCGCAGATTCTGGCGTTGGAGCGACGACACGAGGCCTCGGGACAAGACGTCGAGCGCGCCCGGAAGCGCCGGCACGGCGGCCGCTTCCAGCTCGACGTCGACGGCGGAGGCACGCGCCATCTCCACGAGGTGCCCGCAGAGCCCGAAACCGCTCACGTCGGTCATCGCGGTCGCCTCCCGGCGTGTGAAACATTCGGCGGCGGCGCGATTCGATTGCGTCATGCTCGCAAGCGCACTGGCGATCCAGCGTCCCTTCGCCTTGCCACGCATCTCGGCGGCGAACAGCGCACCGGTACCAAGGGCCTTGGTGAGGATCAGCCGATCGCCCGGACGCATACCGCCCTTGCGAACGATCGCCCCCCGGTCGACGAGCCCCTGCACGGCGAAGCCGAGCGCCAGATCGGCGCCTTCGGTGCTGTGCCCGCCAACGAGGGTCGCTCCGTCTCGTCGCAGCACTTCCACCGCACCTGCCATGACCTGCGCGAGCAGCTCCTCGACCTTGGCTTCTGGCCCGAACGGCACGGTGACGATCGCCATCGCCGTCTGTGGTGTCGCTCCCATGGCAAACAGGTCCGCCAGTGCGTGGCTCGCCGCCACCTTGCCAAAGACGAAGGGGTCGTCGATGAACGCACGGAAGAAATCCACGCTCTGGACCAGCGCCTTCCCCACGGGCGGCACGAGCACCGCCGCGTCGTCCGGGGCCTGAAGCCCAATCAGGACGTCGGGGGTCTCGGCAACCTCGAGCCGATCCAACACGCGCCCGAGCACGTCGCTCCCGATCTTCGCCGCACATCCCCCGCAGCGCATGTCGCTGGCGGTGAGCTCGTCCAGCACATCACGCTCCGCCAAGGCACCGTCCAGGCGTGGACCCACAGGGGCGCGCATCGTTGGCAGACGATTGTATCGCGCGATGAAGCGTCGATCGATCCAGCGCTTCCACCACCATAGGGCGTACCCCGCCTTGGCCCACGTCCCTCGCGATGCAACCGCGTAGCGGTTGCCGGTCGAGATCAGACTGAGGAAGCGTGTTTGTGGCGTGAACGGCTTCAGCGGACGGCCACGAAGCGCGCGCCGGAGATTCGCGTCGAGTGGCTTCCCCTGGCGAACCGCGAACACCCCTGACTTCGGACGTGGATGGGCGAGTACCGCCGCCACATCGCCCGACGCAAACACCTCCGCATGACTCACGGACCGCAACGTAGGCTCGACAGCGATGAAACCACGCTCGTCGACATCGAGACCGGCGGCGCGTGGCCAGGCCGGTGCGCCGGCCGACGTCACCCACAGAATCTCGTCCAACACCAGATCCTGACCACCCGCGCAGTGTAGTCGCCCGGACGCGACCGATGTCACCCGGCATGAGGTGAGAACCTCGATCTTGCGTCGCCGCAGCACGCGCATGAAACGCCGGCGCACTCTCGGATTGTGCGTCGGCAGCACCTCGTCCGCGTCGGTCACCAGATGGAACCGTAGCTCGGGCGCCGCACGCCCTTTCGTCCGCATCTCGCGACGCAGGCGATGCGCCACCGCCAGAATGAGCTCAACGCCCCCGGCACCACCTCCGACCACCCCGATGCTACGCACGTCCCCCGCCAGAGTGCGCTCGCGAAGCGCCTCCCAATGACCGAGGAATCTATCGATGGGCTTGACGGGAACGACGACCCCCGCCGCCCCGGGGACATCCGCCATCGTCGGCGCCGCACCACTATCGATCGCCAAGACGTCGTAGGCGATCGGGGGCCGATCGCGACACAGCACGCGCTTGCGCTGCAGGTCGAGGCCGACGACCTCGGCGTGAATGAAGCGCGCGCCCGCGAAGCGTGCAAGGGGACCAAGATCGATATGCGCGTCGTCGAAGACGTAGTGGCCGGCGATGAGGCCGGGCAGCATCCCGGAGTACGGCGCATGGGTCTCGCGCGAGATGAGGGTCAGGCGCACCCCGGGCATCGGACGCATGCCGAACCGGCGGAGCACGGTGACGTGGCTGTGCCCCCCGCCAACGAGGACGAGATCCTTCAGAACTGGCGTGCTGTCTCGTTCCATAGAAGGCAGAGCGCGCCGCCGCCGTCAGAGCGAAACGATCAACGTCCCCGCGAAGGTCAGGAACACGTTCGCGAACGTGTAGGTCCCAGCGTACCCGAGCGCGGGCACCGGACTCTTGGCGGCATCGGTGATGATGTTCAGTGCGGGCGTACTCGTCATCGCACCCGTCAACGCTCCCAGGAGCAATGCGGGGTTCAACTTCAAGACGAAGTGCCCGAACAGATACCCTACCATCACGGGAGTCAACGTAACGGCTACGCCCGCGACAATGAGCTCCGGCCCAACGTCGCCAAGCGCCTCGACGATGCCGCCGCCCGCGTTCAACCCGACACCCGCCATGAACATCATGAGACCGAGCTCCATAAAGACGAAACGTGCGGCGGCGGGCACCCGGCCGAACGTTGGGTTCACGCTCCGTAAAAACCCGATCACGATCCCCATAAGCAAGAGCCCCCCGGCGCTACCAAGGCCGATCGAGAGCTCCCCGACCTTGACCAGGATCGTACCGATGAAGAGCCCGGCAACGATGCCGAACGAGAACGTCAGGAGATCGGTCTTCTCGACGTCCTCCTCGACGTGCCCAAGGCGCGTCGCCAGAAGGTCGAGGCGGCTGCGCTCTCCAGTGACGACCAGGCGATCGCCGCGTTCGAGCGCGACGTCATCACCGAGCGGCAGATCGATCGCGGCTCGCACCAGCCCGGTCGGGAAGCATCCGAACTCGCGCGGCAAATGCAGCTCCCCCAGGGTCCGGCCGCTCACGTCCGGTCGAATGACGACGATCTCGCGCGTCTCGATCCGATAGTTGATGAGTGCGGAGTCAAGGACCTCCCCCCCGAGCCGCTCTTGGATCAACTTGTGATCGGCGAGGCTCGCGATCACTGACACGATGTCTCCCGCCTGCAGCACGATCTCGGACGTTGGATCGAGCAAATCGTCACCGCGTCGGATCCGCTGCAACACCAGCCGGTAGTCTTGCCGTTTGCCCACATCGCCAACCGTGGTGTCGACGATCTCAGGTGACACGGCGTACGCCCGGATCACCGGCTGCTCCCCACCCGCGTCCTTGGCATCGTCATCGAAGCCGCGCTCGCGTGCAAGCTTCTTCGCTTCCGCGGGCAGGTCGATGCCGAGCGCCACCGGAAAGAGCCGAATGAACAGGATCAGGCCGATCGTTCCGAAGAGGTACGTGATGGCGTACCCAATGCTCACGCGCTCCACCGCCTCGGCCGCCGCCATCCCCGCCGGCAACGCCGCCAGTCCCTTGTCGATCGCGTCCTGCGCACCTGCCAACGTGGGGGTACTCGTCAGCGCACCGGCCAGCAAGCCGGCGTTGATGCCGTAGTCGAGTTCGAGCATATTCGTGAGCGCCAACGTTACCCCCAGCGCGGTCGTCGCGACGACCGCGGCAAGGCTGATATACTTCGCACCGTCAGTGAGAAACACACTGAAGAATCGCGGCCCCGCCTGAAGTCCTACGCTGAAGATGAAGAGGGTAAAGCCAATCGTGCCGACGCTCGGATTCCCGGCGAAGCCGAAGTGGCCGAATCCGAGGCCAGCGATCAGCACGCCGGCAGTCGACCCGAGCGGGATCTTCCCGACCTTGAGCCCTGCGATCAGATACCCCACTCCGATGACAAGGAACGTCAGCAGGGTCTGGTTCCCTACCAGGACTTCATGGAGGTCAATTGCCATCCGGCGACGTGTATCCGGTTCCGGGGGGACGTTCCACGGCGCCCGCAGCCCCGTGCGCTGGTTCCGGGCTCGCCCCCGAATGGCGCACCCGATGGGACGGCGCGTCACCCCCGGAGATCGTGGTGGATCGAGAGACCGCTGGTTCGATATAGATACCGTGGAGGACCAAGGTTCCAGATCATGGCGAGCCAATGGAGCGCATGACGACAGCACCCGATCCACCATTCGTGGGCCGCACGGCCGAGCTCCAAACGCTGCGCCAATCGATCGGCGATGGACGACTCGTCCTCATCTGCGGTGAAGCCGGCATCGGAAAAACTCGGATTGCCGAAGAACTCGCCCAGGAAACAGGCGATCACGCCGCGGTCGTTCATTGGGGACGCTGCTGGGAGGGCGAGGGTACGCCCGCCTTCTGGCCCTGGACGCAGATCCTTCGCGCGCACCTCAGGGCGGAGGGTCCGGACGCCATCCACGGGCAACACGCAGACGCGATCGCACGTCTCGCAGCCCTCGTTCCGGAAATCGGCGATCGCAGCACCCCGGGATACGGAATCCCGGATGCCGACCCGACGCACGCACGCTTTCAGCTCTTCGACGCGGTCGTCAGCTTGTTTCGTACCGCGGCGACCTCGCGCCCCGTCGTCCTGGTGCTCGAGGACCTCCACTGGGCGGACCTGCCGTCGCTCGCACTGTTGCAGTACGTCACGCGAGAACTCGGAGCGTCGCCGATACTCATCATCGCGACCTACCGAAACACCAGCGCGACCGATGCCTCAGCATTGTCCAATGCGGTCGCCGATCTCTCCCGCCATCGACACTGCGTGCAGCTCGCGCTGCAAGGGTTGGATGAAGACGACGTCCGGATATTGGTCACCGATCGGCTCGGAGCCACCACGACCGAGTTCATCCACGCCGTCATGCGAAAAACCGCGGGCAATCCCTTCTTCCTGACTCAGCTGCTGCAACTCCTGGCCCGTGAGCCGCGATCGTCACTGTCGGATCTGCCCGCGCTCGGCATACCCGACGGCGTGCGCGATGCGCTGCGGCAACGGCTGCGGGGGCTGGAGCCATCGAGCAGAGCGCTCTTGGAAACTGCCGCCGTCATCGGGGACGAGTTCGCGCTCGCCACGCTACACGCGCTGGAGCTCTCTCCCCCCGAGGCACTGCTCCGCGCGCTCGGTGACGCCGTCTCTCGCGGCATCGTGGGAGAATCTCCCGACAAGCCTGGCCAGTATGACTTCACCCACGCCCTGATCCGGGAAGCGTTGTACGACGACCTACCGCTCGCGCACCGCGTCGACATCCACACCCGGGTCGGGGAGGCGCTCGAGCGCTGCTACGGCGCGAGCGCCGGCCAACATGCCGCGGAGCTCGCGCACCATTTTCTCGTCGCCGCGGTCGCCGACACCGGAACGCGCGCGATCTCCTATGCAATGCGGGCCGGCGACCATGCGAGCCGCCTCTTGGCGTACGAGCAGGCCGTCGCCTGGCACCGCGCGGCCCTCGACACGATCACCGCGTGGCAACCGGCCGACCAGCATGCCACGGCGGCCGCGTCGCTCGCGCTCGGCGAGGCGCAAGTGCGTGCGGGCCTGCCGAAGGAAGCAGAAGAGACCTTCCATCGCGTCGTTGCGCTGGCGCGTACGTTACATCTCCCCGAGATGCTGGGGCGCGCTGCGCTTGGACTCGGACAGGTGGATCGTGTGCAGGAGCAACTCGGCGGGCTACTCGACGAAGCCCTCAACGCACTCAACGCGACGGACAGTAGCCTCCGAGCCCGCCTCCTCAGTCTGCGGGCCATCGTCTTGTACTGGGCCCAGCCCGAGGAGCAGAAACGTGCGCTCAGCGACGACGCCATCGCCATGGCCCGACGCCTCGACGACGTCCCAACCCTCACCTACGTGCTGAGCAGCCGTATCGCGTCACTCTCCGGGCCCGATGACGTGGAGCTACGACTGGACGCAGCGACCGAAATGTCGGCACTCGGCGAGCGGTGTGGCGATCGTGAGGTCGGAATGGTGGGCTTCGGCTGGTCCATCGCCGATCGACTCGCCCTCGGGCAGATCGGCCGCGTACGTCAGGACGTCGAGACCTTCGCTGAACGCGCACGCACGGTGAAGCATCCGTACCACGTGTGGTGGTCCACCATACTGACGACGATGTGCACGATCCTCGAAGGACGATTCGACGAGGGCGAGCGGCTGGTGCATGAGGCCCTGGCTCTTGGGCAGCGCGCCGTCGCCACGGACGCGTCCCATGTGTTCGCAGGACAGCTCTACGCGCTCCGCATCGAGCAGGAACGTCTGCGCGAGCTCGAGCCGATCATGCGCTCGATCGCCGACGAGTTCCCAGCCATCTCCGGGGCTCGTTGCGGGCTCGCGCTCCTCTACGCCGAAACCGATCGTCCCGCGGAGGCCGCCATCGAGCTCGAACGCCTCGCCGAGAACGACTTCGAAGCGATGCCGCGCAATCCCGAATGGCTCTCGTCGATCGCCGTCCTCGCCCAAACGACGGCACTGCTGCCAGGCAGTCCATACGCGGCCCGCCTCTACGATCTCATGCGCCCCTACGAGCACCTCGTCATCGTCTCCGGACTCGGAAGCCTGTGCGCGGGCGCGGTTGCACACTTTCTCGGCATGCTCGCAGGACGCCTGGAGCGCTGGACCGCGGCCGCGGAGCATCTCGAACAGGGTCTCCGTCTGCACACGAGAATCGGCGCCCCAGTCTGGATGGCCTATACCCACTACGAAGCGGCCGTGTTGGCCGCCGCCACGGGCGATCGTACACGTGCAGAGACAGCGATGGCGCACGCCGCGCGGATCGGAGACGAGTTCGGGATGCCGAGACTCCATCGCAAGCTCGGCGCGCTCGGCCTGCCCGCGGGCGCGGCAGACGCGCCAGTGCCCGAGTCGCCCGCCACGACTGCGCCCCGGACCGCAACAGTGACCACGAACGGCAGCGGACGCAGCGGCGTGCTACGGCGCGACGGCGACTACTGGACCCTTGCCTACACGGGACCGACCTTCCATCTGAAAGACAGCATCGGCCTGCGCTACATCGCCGCCCTGATCCAGGATCCTCGCCGCGAGTTTCTCGCCGCCGACCTCGTAGCTACCCTCCGGAACGCGCGCGGCGGCGACGGCCCTGACGCAGGGAACGGTGCAGGACCGACGCTGGACGAGCCTTCCAAGCGCAAATACCGCGCCCGGTTGGAGGCGCTTCGAGCGCAGATCACCGAGGCCGAGGCGATGAGCGACGCCCGCCATGCCGCCCACCTGCAAAGCGAGGTCGAGTCACTCGGCGCCGAACTGACACGGGCCGTCGGCCTCGGCGGGCCTGACCGCACGGCCGTGCCCAATGTCGAACGTTCCCGCGTGAGCGCCACCCGCGCTATTCAGGCGGCCGTGCGCCGCATCGGCGACAACGACCCGGCCTTCGGTCGCCACCTCGCCGGCGCGATCCGCACCGGAACTTTCTGCTCGTACACACCCGATCCCGGCACCCCTGTCTCCTGGGAGATCTGAGATTCCCTCGAAACGCCCAGGAGATGCGGGCGTGGAGTCGACGAGCGTCGGCCCACCTTCTGATTTCCGGGAGCCGCCACAGAAACGTGCAATGTTCCCTCGAATCTCACGATGTTCCTTCGATCGTAACGCCTAGATAGATGATCCCGGCCGAGGCAGTCGACCGCGGCCCGCGTATTGAAGGAGGATAGACCATGAGGATCGTCACATCGTGCCTCGTTGCCGGGCTCTTGATCGCCCTCGCCGTGCCGGCCTCCGCCGAGCCGCTCACGTGTCAGCGCAGCATCTTGAAAGAGTCGACCAAGCTCGCGCGCACCCGCATGAAAGAACTTCAGAAGTGCCAGGACCGGAAGCTGAAAGGCGCCCTTCCGGGCGCCACCGACTGCGTCACAGAGCCGTCCACAGCTGCCAGAATCGCCAAGGCGGAAACCAAGCTGCTCGCGCGGCTCGACAAGTCGTGTGGCGGACCGGATCGCACGTGTGGAACGGGCGATGACGAGCCCCGAGTAGGCATCGGCTGGCCCGCCTCCTGCCCGGATTTCCAGGAACTCGGGTGTACCAACGCGATCGCGGGCTGCGACGACATCGCCGAATGTCTCGTGTGTGTCGATCGGGCCGCCATCGATCAAGCCACCGCGCTGTACGACCCCGACACTCCCTCAGTGGACTCCGACGTACTGAAGTGCCAGCGCACGATCGGCAATGAAACACGCCGGCTGTTCGACGCTCGCGCCAACGCCCTCCGAAAGTGCTGGGACGCACGCTACAAGGGGAGCCACGCCAACGACTGCCCGAGCCCCGGCGACGGCAAGGCGGAGACCAAAATCGCCAAGGCCACGTCGAAGGCACGTGCCAAGATCTGCAAAGCGTGTGGGGGCACCGACGGGGAGTGTGGCGTCGGTGATCTCTCGACCACCGAGATCGGCTTCCCCCAGCTTTGCCCGAACGTGGGCGACTGTGGGGGAATGGTCGCGACCCTCGACGAACTCGTCGACTGCACGACGTGTGTGACCGGCTTCGACAGCGATTGCACGAGCATCAACGGGGTCCCCGCGCTCTCTACCTACCCAGCAACCTGCGCTTCGCGGCTCAGCGGGGCGGCGTTGCTCCTGCACCTCGATGGATCGGTCGGCCCGCTGGATCTCGACCTTGGGTCGAGCGGCTTCGCGCACAACCTCGCCGCCCCCTGGATCGGGCGTCTGACCCTGACGGGCACTGACTGTACGGGCAACGGCAACCCTACGTTCGGCGATTGCACCCTCGGCGGCCCGGTCGGCGATGACGACGATCCCACGCATCGATGCGTGGACCAGCCATGGATCGTGTGCCAGAAC
>JAJCZP010000080.1 GCA_029262315.1 Deltaproteobacteria bacterium
CGATTTTGTCGTATTGCTCATGTGTTCCTACAAACCGAATCAGCATCCCGAATCGGGCATAGTCCATCAACACTACGATTCTGTACCTGTTACCACAGACATTAAAAACAACGCGGTTATTCATTAATGATGCTCGCATTACGCAAGTCGGACTTCAGCTTATGAGGCGCATTCCATTTCGCCGCTGCACAATAATTACACCACTCCGTCATTTGCTTATTTGCATCTCTGTATTTCGGATTACTTTCCCAAAATCTACGTAATCCTGACTTGGCGATAACCCTCATTGATAGATACCAGCATACTCCCGCCATGGGAGCAAAATTAATTCTCCCGTCTTGGGAGGTGGGCAATTAGGTCGGAGGGAAAGGCTCGAGATGAGGTAATTCCAAGTTGCGAAAGTGGGTCAATCCAGTTCACAAAGCGACAAGCCCTCGATTGAACTCCTCGTTCCAGGGCTCTCTGTTTTGAATGTGTTTATCTAGTCAATACATTTTTGGACTCCTCTTATCGCCGTATGGACACCAAACAGTCTTCACCGAATGTCTCTTAAGCGCCCAACTGCAGCCGTTCAAATGCTAATATTCGAGCTGTTTTACCGGCTGCTGCTGACCCAAAGTAGCCGGTTACATAAAACGGCAAAACGCTCGCTATCTAGTAGAATTCAGCATCAAATAGCCACGGAGCTGGTATGTCTTTCCTGGGGGAAATCAAGAGACGTAAAGTGTTTCAGGTCGGCGCGGTTTATGCGGTCGTGGCCTGGCTGGCCATACAAGTCATCACTGCCATAGAGACTCCGTTGGGGCTGCCAGATTGGGTGGATACCCTCGTCATAGTTCTGCTCGCCATCGGCTTTCCCCTCACTCTCGTCATTAGTTGGGCCTTCGATGTGACGCCTGAAGGAATCGTGCGAGACGCAGGCGGAGACGCACCCGTTAAGAGCGGTGGACGCAAGATCGAATATGTTCTGATTGGACTGTTGGTTATTACCGTCGGCTGGATTGGATATAGCGAACTCGGTCCGTCGGGCAAACCGGCTCGACAGACGCTACCTAACTCAATCGCTGTCTTGCCCTTTGAGAACCTGAGTCCAGATCCTGACAATGCCTACTTCGCTGGTGGAATCCATGAAGAGATTCTCAACCAATTGGCGAAAATTCGCGATCTCAATGTTATTGCGCGAACCTCAGTATTAAATCCTGATTTCACTGATGGTTCTATGTCGATTCCAGCTATTGCCCTAGAGTTGAATGTCGAGACCATCATGGAAGGCAGCGTTCGCTACTCGGGTAATCTGGACACGGTGCGCGTGACCGCACAGTTAATTGACGGCGAAACCAATACGCACATCTGGACCGATACCTTTGACGGCGACCTGACGGATTTCTTTGGGTTCCAGACGGAAATCGCAGTTCAGATAGCCTCTGCAACTCAAGCTGAGTTCTCGGCCGATGAGCGTGAGCGTATCGATAAGCCCATCACTAATTCACCTGAGGCGTATGCCTTGTACTTAAAGGCCAGAGCGATGGCGGGGCTTGGCCGTTTCACCTCACCGCCTGAGTATTATCAAATCCTTGACCAGGCGATTGCACTGGACCCGGACTTTGCCGAGGCTCATGCGGTTAAGGCCATTGGTTATGGACTGGCAATACGGTTTGATATTCAAGACAGCCAATTAGCCTTTGCTGAAATGCTGGCAATAGCCACTGAGCATACCGGGCAGGCATTGGCAATTGACCCCGATCTCGGCTTGGCCCACATGGCCCAGGCGTTCGTTTATTATAACAACCAGCATGGAACCCTGGCCAAGCAGGCGTTTGAGCGTGCGCTGCAATTGAGTCCGAATGATGTGGGCCTGTTGGAAATAGCTGCACGTACTCTGTCACTTTTAGGCGACCATAATGAAGCTGTCCGAATGGCGCAACGTGCTGTGGATCTAGCTAGCGATGGCGCTGAGGCTACGTTGGCTGGTACTTTGTGGTATGCAGGAAACCCCGTAGGTGCGGCTGAGAGCTTTCGTGAGCACATCAATCAATCTCCGTTGCAAAATCGGTTGCTAGGCGCGGTTGAGTTTGTTTTAGGTAACAATGCCGCAGCGATATCCAATCTGCACCGTTTCGAGGAGTTGGAAGATATTAACGCCGGCTGGAACGCTATTTATCCTGATGGCATAGCTCAGCTCGCCTATCAATACGGAAGATTAGGACTTCAGGAAGATGCGCGGCGGATATTCAACAATCTTGAGGCAAGGCGTGCTGACGGACAATACATCGCAACAGCCAGCAGAGCGATTTTGCATTTGGCAATAGGTGATGTTGATAAGGCATATCAACTTCTGGGCGAGATTAACGGTGATTGGAGCCTTTATTCTTTGCGTTGGATGAAGTCCAATATTTTAAATGATCCTGTGCTGGAAGAGCCACGCTTTGTAGAACTGCGTAGCAGGATAGGTGTATTCGACTAGCCGCCATTCATTCAGTGACGCCAGGAAAACTAATCGTAGTATGGGGGGCTACATCAAAGCCGATTACGCCAATCGAGGCGATACGTCATTACGACTTTTTCGCGGCGATCTGCAAAGCGATTTAACGACTCCAAAAAGGCCGACGAATGACCGCTCTTGGCCGAACCGAGAAGTTCGAGTACTTGCAGAGCGATGGCTGCTTTACTTCGAATACTGTTGAAAAACTCGGTTTTCCGGAAAGCGTAATTTTCTCAAGAATTATTCTGCATCCTGGTGCGCAGGCTTCAGATGGATAGAGCACGTCTAAGTTGCGTCAGGAGAGGTTTTCACAGGTCTTACATTACCCCCTCGTATCCAGAGTACGAAAATAGGCAGATATCGCAAATTAAAACCTAACGATTTTGAAAACAGAGTTGTCGGGTCGCCCCGGCGATTGCTCACTGGGGCTCCCACAGATCCGGACGTGCGGAACTCCCGCATCCGGCTCCTCAAGTCAGGTATGTGCTGAGCGACGGTAAGTACTGTGAACAATGCGTACCGGGGGTAAAGGGAAGCGTTTAAGGAACACCGAGAACCGATCCCAAGGCAACTTAGTACGCTGCGACCGTCGCGCCAGCCACTTGCGCCAGATGCGTTCGACCTGATGACGGAAGCTCGCAAGCGAACGACCATTACCCGTCACACCGTAGTACGCATAGTGACCCCGTAACTTGCGACTCAGCACCGCATATTGCCCCTGGACGGGTGCATGTCGATAACGACGACACCAGGTGTTGACGTTACGCAGCGCCCGGCTTAATCGGTCCTTCGCCGTTTTACGTCGAACCACCCAATGACCTTTTCTGGATAGACCCCAGAACAGCGTGAAGCCGAGAAAGTCGAACGACCGTCTGATCCCGGGACCGCCCCGGGGTCGATCGTTTGAGTGTGGTCGGGTAAACGACAATAACCGAGTCTTTTCCGGATGCAGCGTCAACGCATACTGCTCAAAGCGTTTCGCCAACACCATATAGACCCGTTCGGCGTCTTCCTTATTCGCAAGGCCTAATACTGCATCATCCGCATAGCGGACAATAAAAGACCTGCCCCTGAGACGTGGTTGGACTTCCTCTTCGAACCACGCATCCAACACCTCATGCAGATAGATATTCGCCAGCAATGGCGAGATCACACCGCCTTGGGGTGTCCCTCGTTCGGGATAGCTCAGTTGCGTACCTTCGAGCACGCCCGCGTTCAGCCATTTCCCGATCACGCGACGGATCACACCGTCACCCACCCGGCGAGCCAACATTTGCCGAAGCTTCACGCGGTCCACTCGATCGAAGAAGCTCTCGATATCGAGTTCGATCAGCCAACAACTCGGCAGCGACATCACCTGCTGCCACAACTGATCAAGCGCAAGGTGTGCGGAACGCGCCGGTCGGAACCCAAACGAGCAGTCCTTAAACTGCGTCTCGTAAATGGGTTCCAGTAGCATCACCACGGCACGCTGCAGAACTTTGTCCTCCAACGTCGGGATGCCAATCGGTCGAACTCGCTTTCCGTCACCTTTCGGGATATACACACGCTTTACCGGCGGCGCTCGGTAGCGCCCTGACTTGAACCGGTCGAGCAAGCTCGACAGGTTTTCTTCAAGCTCGGCTTCATACTGTGCCGCCGACTGGCCATCAACACCCGCCGCTCCGTCTTTCCTCGTCCGGCGGTACGCTTCGCGCAGCCAGTCCAGGTCAATAAAGTGCGACAGCGTTAATAGCGCCTCGTGTGGATACTGTTCAGCTCGCTGTGCAAGCTCAAGTTGTTTTGTTGAGATGGTTTGTGGACTCAGTGTTCCTGCCATCTGTCCCTCCTCGAGCAACTCGCCGCACTCTCTGCGGCATCTGACCCGATCTTCCCCTTCCCTCCACAGGCTCCGTTTGGGCTTTGTTCGCCTGCTTCCTCAGTACTATGAGAAGACTCCGACTTCTCTCGCTTCATCCGCGCACCTTGCAGTGCCGCGTACCGCTGATCGCGTGCTCTGCTTCGCTCCCAGCGACGCAACACGCTACGTCGTGGGCCGGGGTGTTTGTTGAACGCTACCCCAGCGTTAATCTTCAGCGGAAAGTGAGAGACCTCCCAGGTTCCTGGACAACCCACCCGTCAACCATGCCGGGCTCTTAGACTCCGCAGAGTGACTCACGTCAGGCCATACAACGTGAGCGATGCAGCCTTCCACTTTGAAAACAGTGTCGGCCTCCGAAACATATTCCTTTCGAAGCTGGATCACGCGGCCTGGCAACACCCTGTGTACGCTTCGCAGCTGAGGTCGCCCTCAGTCCACGCAACACTCGGTTCCGATCGGTGGCCAACCGTTATCGGGCAGAACTACAACCTGCCGGGTTGCTTCAGGAGATTTCCGTTACCTCATTCCTTCACATAACTTCCCTCTCCTCCAAGCTTTGCCTGGCGCACTTTCAACAGAATAGG
>JAJCZP010000081.1 GCA_029262315.1 Deltaproteobacteria bacterium
TTGCCCCGGTTCGCGACGCCCATCGAGCGGCAAAGCCGCGCGGGGGCGACAAACGGGGAGCAACCGTGGCTTTTGCCACGGTTCGCGACGCCCATCGAGCGGCAAAGCCGCGCGGGGGCAAAACCCCAATAGACGCTCCCCCAGGAACGCCGTTACACTTCACCGTGGCAGTGAGGGGTAGAAGGGGAGCGAAATGCGACGGTTTGTGTGGGGATTCGTGCTGGGAGTCAGTCTCACCCTGGGGTACTACGAGTGGGAGCGGATAGTGTGGACGTCGAGACAGTGGTTCGCCTCGGCATCCTCGGCTCCTGAGGCCGAAGAGAAGGTCGACGACATGTTCGCCGCCGGCGGATGATTCAGCGCCGTACCGCGAATTTTGACTTGCCCGTGGCGTTGCGGATACCATCCTCGCCTCGGAGGCGCTGATGGATCTACCCATAATCGTACGTCTCAAGAAGGATCTTGAGGAGCTGCGGTACGAGCTCACGGTCAAGGTTCCGCGTGATCTCCACGAGGCGGCAAGCCATGGCGATCTGTCGGAGAACGCGGAGTACGAGGCGGCCAAGGCTCGTCAGGAGTTCGTGCGGGCGCGCGTCGGGCAGATCGAGGGTCGCATTCGTGAACTCTCGATGTACACCCTGTCGTCGATTCCCCATGGTGTGGTGGCCTACGGCAGTACCGTGACGGTCGTGGACACCGACAAGGGAGAGACGGTCGAGTTCCGAATCGTGTTTCCCGAGGAGGTCGACGCCGCGAACGGAGCGATCTCGTTGAGCTCGCCAATCGGCCGCGCGTTGTTGAACAAGGTCTCTGGCGATGAGGTGGACGTGCAGACGCCGAGCGGTCGCAAAAGCTACGAGATCGTAGAGTTCACGACGCTGCACGACGCGCGCGCCGACTCGCCTGCCGACAAGGCCTGACACGGGAGCGCCGGTGGCATACGCGAGCCTGCCCGCGATGTTCTTCGCACATGCGGAGCGTTGGGCGGATCGACCACGCTACCGGGTCAAACGGGACGGGGTCTGGCAGGAGGCCACCTGGGCGCAAATGGCCGAGGCCGTGCGCGAGATTGGTGCTGGCCTCGTGGCTTCGGGCGTTGCGGCCGGAGACCGGGTCGCGATCTTCTCTTCGTCCCGCCCCGAGTGGATGGAAGCCGATCTCGGCGGCTACGCAAGCGGCGCCGTGACGGTGCCCATCTACCAATCCAGTCTCGCGCGCGAATGCGGGTACATCCTTGCCAACTCCGGCGCCCACGTGTGCTTCGTCGAGACCCCGACGCTGCTCGGCCGGGTCCGGGAGGTATTGCAGCACGGTTTCGATCTCGACGGCGAGCGGGTCACGCCGGAGTTGACCCAAATCATCCTCATCGACGGCGAGAGCGACGACGACGACGTCCTGACGCTCGCAGCGCTGCGTGCGCGCGGCCGGGCGGCGCTCCGCGAAGACGCGGCGCTCCTGGATGCTCGCGTAGCCGCCCTTGGGCGCGACGATCTCGCAACGATCGTGTATACCTCCGGCACGACCGGGCCCCCGAAGGGTGTTGTGCAAACCCACGGCAACCACCTTGCCGCCGTCGAGGCGGTTGCGGCGACCGGCCTCGTGCGGGAGGGGGACGTCGATTTTCTTTTCCTTCCGTTCGCGCATTCGTTCGCTCGTATGCTCGAGTACCTCGGTTTGTATGCGGGGACAGTCACGGCGTTCGCCACGTCGGTGGATCACGTGGCGGTCGAGATTACGGAGACTCAACCACACCTCATTCCGTCCGTGCCGCGTATCTACGAGAAGATATACGCGCGCATCATGAACACGCGGGAGACGGGCGGTGCCGTCAAGGCGGCCCTGTTCGATTGGGCGTTCGGCGTTGGGCGCGAACGCAGCCGATGCCAGCAAGCCGGCGAGCCCATGTCGATGGTGCTGTCGCTCCAGGTGGAGCTCGCCGACCGATTGGTATTCGCGCGCATCAGGCAGGTCCTGGGCGGTCGCATGCGATATCTCGTCTCTGGTGGAGCGCCCCTTGCGCAGGACATCATGGAGTTTTTCCACGCGGCCGGGTTGCTCATTCTCGAGGGGTACGGCCTGACCGAGACGACTCCGATCCTGACCTGCAATCGCCCGGAACGTTTCCGCTTCGGCACCGTGGGCCCGCCGATCGATGGCGTGACGTTGGCGATCGCACCCGACGGCGAGATTCTCGCCCGCGGACCCAACGTGGCGCAGGGGTACTACCGCCGGCCGGAGGCGACGGCCGAGGCGTGGAACGCCGAGGGCTGGTTCCATACCGGCGATATCGGTGAGATCGATGCGGATGGATTCTTGCGCATCACCGATCGCAAGAAGGACTTGATCAAGACGTCGGGCGGGAAGTACGTGGCGCCGCAAAATATCGAGAATCTCCTGAAGACGCAGCCCCATATCAGTCAGGCCGTCGTGATTGGCGATCGGCGACGCTATTGCGTTGCGCTGCTGACCCTCGAGGTGGAGGCGGCCGAGCAATTCGCGCGGAGCGCGGGGATCGCCTACGACTCGCCCGACGAGCTGCGTTGCCATCCCCAAGTGGTCGAGCGAATCGATACCGAGGTCCAGTCGGTGAATGCCCGCCTGGCCTCCTACGAAAGCATCAAGTATTTCCGGATCCTGGAGCGGGATTTCTCGACCGAGACCGGAGAGCTGACGCCGAGCCTGAAGGTCAAGCGGAAGGTCGTAACTGAGCGATTTCAGCGGCTGATCGACGAGATGTACTGAGCCGTCGCGCCGCCCTCGGAGCTTGCCAGGGTCCAGGAGGCGTGGTATCTGAACAACGTTTTTGGCCGTTGGAAAAGTGGGCCCTTGCCCGCTTTTTTTGTTTCTGGGGCACGACGCCGTCTGGCCGCCCGTTCTCACGCCGGGGATCCTTGAACAACAGGACGCAGCACGCTCGAC
>JAJCZP010000082.1 GCA_029262315.1 Deltaproteobacteria bacterium
GCCGACGCGATCGCGCGCCTCGAGCACGACGACCGATGCTCCCGCGTGGCGGAGCGTTCGCGCCGCGGCCAGTCCCGCAAGGCCGGCGCCGATGACGACGACGTCAGCGTCGGCCATGAGGGTTCTCGGGTACGGTGGGGATATGCGCGCTAGCAGGCATCGGGACGGCCTTGAGTGAGCCGTGCTCTTCTAGAAGCCCAGTGCGGGGCGGTCAACGCCATCCGCTCATCGACGGCCTGTCGAAGGTGCGTCGCACGGTTCCAAGCCCTCTGGTAGAATGCCCGAACCATGGCCGTTACGACCGCGATCCGAACAAGTTGGCAGCGCGTTCCCGAGCGTGGCCGGACCCTGATCACGACGGGGTTGAAGCTCATCATTACCATTGGTGCCTTCTACGTCCTGCTGTCGCATAAGGTGCAGACCGACGATGGTGAGCACGTCACGGCGTTTCGCGCCATCATCGACTACCTTCCAAAGATCGACGCGTCCGTGTTCTGGCAGTTCGTTGCGCTGGCCGCCGGCATCAAGTTCCTCGGAATCCTGGCCTCCATGTACCGCTGGCTTCTTCTGCTGCAGGGACAGGGGATTCGGTTGCCGTTCAACCACATCTTCGGCTCGTTCTTGATCGGCCGTTTCCTGGGGACCTTCCTCCCATCGACGGTCGGACTCGACGGCTACAAGCTCTACGACGCGGCCCGCTTCAGCGGCCGGGCTCCTGCCGTGACAGCCGCGACGGCGGTCGAGAAGGTGCTCGGGATCGTCGGCATCTTCCTCACTTTCCTTGTCGCCTTGCCCTTCGGCTACGACATCCTCGGTGCCAATGCGGGCCTCGTCGCGGCCGTCACCGTCCCCGTGGCTCTCAGTGTCATTGGGATGTTCTTCTTGCTGGCGTTTCGTCCGACGTTCGTGCAGTGGCTGATCGCGACGATTCCGTTCCCGGGCCGCAGCCGTATCAGCGGCTTCCTCACCGGCGTGAGTGACGCCGCGGCGGTGTATCGGAACCAGAAGCTGCTCCTCTTCAACGCGATGATGCAGAGCTTCGCCGTCCACTTCTGCACGGCGGCGATGTACTTCTTTACGGCGCTGGCGATCGGCGCGGTGGGCGCGAGCTTCTGGGAAGTGACGTTCGCGTCGTCGATCCAGATCTTCGCGACCGTCATCAGTCCCTTTACGATCGCCGGCGAGGGCGTGCGCGAGATCGTGCAAGCGCTCTTACTCGCCAAGAAGATGGGCACGACCGAGTCCATCATGTCGGCCGCCCTCGGGTTCTGGGCGGCGGAAGCGTTGACGCTCGGCGGGGCGTGGTTCTGGTGGCGCCGTCCGGCCGACTATCGGCCGGCCTTCGTCTTGGTCGATGGGGCCGAGGTCGAGGCCACGGGCGAGTTGGAGACGGCCGGGGCGTAGAGCCCCGCGGTTATCTCTTTCGGGGGCGGACCTCGGTTTTGACCGCGTCGGGGGCCTCGGGCGGCCGCAGGATCGTGTACGCGTAGTTCGGCGTGGCCCGGAGTACGAGGGGGTGTGCGTCGTACTCTGCGGCGGCGCGCAGCACGTTCGCATCCGGCGACAGCCTGAGTCGGTATACCGTGACGCCGTCCCGTTCCAGCGGTATCACTGCGTTGGCGCGGTACTTCGTGTTCAGTCGGTCGATGGTTTCGACACCGAACACGAGGCGCCCGGGAGGCTTGTTGACGAAAGGCGCGGCCAGCTCCTCGCCGCGGGGCGCGAAATGGACGATGATCTCGCCGTCCGTATAGCCGAACTGCGTGACCGTTCCGAGGCTGCCCGCCGCTGGCGCGCGCGTCGTCTCCACCACTTGCGTGGTGCAGCCACCCACAAGAGCGGCTGCCATGAGGAAGACGACGGCGCGTACGGCAAGCGTGGGACTAACCCTTTTCCTTCAGCTCCGCTTCGACCTGAGCCTTGAAGCCTTCGACAGAGCGGTTCTGCGCGATCTTGCCGTTGATGAAGAAGGTCGGCGTGCCGCGGACGCTTACCTTCTGCCCGAGTGCGAGCTCGTCGTTGACCTGCTGCTTCAGCTCGTCCGAGTTCATGTCGGTTTCCCACTTGGGGACATCGAGGCCGAGTTTCTCTGCGAGGCCCTTCATGAACTCCGGGGTCAACGTGCGGCTGTTCTTGTACAGCTCGTCATGCATCTCCCAGAACTTGCCCTGCTTGCCTGCGGCCAGCGCGGCACGTGCGGCGGGATCCGCGTTCGGATGGATCTGTCGCAGCGGGAATTGCTTCATCATGAAGTTGACCTTGTCGGGGTAGGCCTCCATGACGCCGTCGACGATCGGTGTCGCACGGGCGCAGAACGGACACTGGAAATCCGAGAACATCGTGATCGTCACCGGGGCATCCTTCGGCCCACGGATGTACGAGTTGGCGACCGGGATTTCGTATCGCTTGTTCGGGTCGACCTGCGGCTTTGACGGCGCCGCGGCGGGCTTGGCCTGCACCTTGGCGAGAATCGTCTTCTCCATGCTGTCGAGCTTGGCGAGAATCTCCTTCTGCGTCGCCTGCACCGCCTCGACATCGGCCTTCTGCGCACAGCCCGTCACGACCACGGCCAGAGCCAGGGCGGCAGTGCTCAACATGACGAATTTCTTCATCTACGTTCCTCCTAGAAATGATTGTGTTTGTGGGCGTATGTGGAAACCCGTTGAGGCCCCGCCCTTAGCTCGCCTAGACTACCGATCGCTCCGGGGGGAATTCAAGCGGGGGCGTCTGGGCGGGGCACAAATTCCTTGACTCGCTGAGTGTCCCAGGACTATCGCATGAATAGCCATCGGCCGTAAGCGGTGGAATTGTTAGATCGTTTGGGGCTGTTTCGCCACCTGCCGACACCGGGCCCGCGGGTCGTCCAGCGGCCCGGATTTTCAAGGAGGAGCCATGCGTAGTTTGCTACCCGTCGTATTCGTGGTTGCGGTCAGTATTGGCGCAGCCAGCGCTGCGTCGGCCGCCACCGCCGAGGAGAAGTGCTCCGCGACGCTGCAAAAGGCGGCCGGTAAGTACGTCAAGGCGCGGACGAAGGTCCTGACGAAGTGCAACGACAGCCTGCTGAAGGGAAAGGTCGGCTTCAACGGTCAGCAGGGCGCCGGCTGCCGAAGCCTCGATGGCAAGACCCAGGACGCCCTCGACAAGATTGCGGGGAAGCTCGAGGCGGGGGTCGACAAGGGCTGCGGCGGGAGTGGCAAGACCTGTCAGGATGGTGACGCACTCGATCTGGACGATCCCGCCATCGGGTGGGGCGCCTCTGGCGGTTTCGGGGGCACGTGTCCAGGGTTCGAGGATGAGCTTTCGTGCCAGTTCGTGATCGACGACTGTGGGGGTGCGGCGTCGAGCGGCGACGGCGTCAGCGATTGCCTGCTGTGCATCAACGATGAGGCGATCGATCAGGCTTTGGATGTGCTCTACGGGGATCTCGATCCGGCGAATTTCGCCGCTGGAGCCGATCCGGAGAAGACGCGCAACAAGTGCCAGCAGGCGCTCGTGAAGTCCGCGGCGAAGTATCTCCTGGCGAAGTCCAAGATTCGCGCCAAGTGTTGGGCAGCACTCGACAAGGGCAAGGCCGGCTTCAGCTCGACGGACGCGCTCGGGTGTATCGACGGATCGGGCAAGACCGACGACAAGATCGCCAAGGCCGAGGCGAAGAAGATCGCTGGTATCTGCAAGCAGTGCGGCGGCCCCGGGAAGGGCTGTGCGTTGACGATCGGAGCGGTGGCCGGAGACGGGCTGGCTGACGACCTCGATCCGCAGACCGAGATCGGCTTTGGCACCGACTGTCCGGATGTCGTCCTACCGTACCCGCCCAATACGGATTGCGGCGCGCTCGACGACCTTCCGAGCGGAACGATGTCGGACCTGATCGATTCCTCCGAAGAACTCGTGCGCTGCATCGACTGTGTGCTCGACTACAAGGTGGATTGTATCGATCGGGCGACGGTACCACACCGCGAAGGCTTGCCGCCGGCGTGCGCGTCGATGCCGACACCGACACCAACCGTGACGCCAACGCCGACGTTCACGCCCACGCCAGCGCCGGGCTGTGGCAACAACGTCCTCGAGGTCGGCGAGGAGTGCGATCTCGCCCAGGGGCCGTGTCCGGGGCAGTGCGCACCGCTCAGTCTCGGCGCCGACGCGTGCACGTGTCCCGTGGGGACATTCGATCTGAGCGCCCGGGCGGGTGCCGATCTCGACACCGGGTGGACCGGCATCGCGCACGATCAGCCGGCGCTCGAGGGATTCTTGTTTCCCGCCGACGCGTACGGGTGTTCCACCGGAGGGCCAGACACGACCTGTAGCTTCGTCGCCCGCTACCAGACGCCGTTCTTCGGCCCGCCGCTGCCGCTTTCAACGGGCGGCGTTGCCGTCTGCGCGGTGAACGAAGTGTTCGGCGAAGCGATTGGTACGCTCGATCTTGCGACGGGTGCCTTCACCTACGACTACGAGCTGACCTCGAAGGTCCACTCCGGCCCGACGGTGGAGCAACCGTGCCCGATTTGCGAAGGGGATGTCGCCGTTGACGACGACATCAAAGATGGAACCTGTAACGGCGGTCCCTCGGACGGTGTGGCGTGCGATTCCGACGCGTCGAGCCCGTTGTTTGGCGAGACCTCGTTCGATTGTCTCCCGGACCCCGCCGGCAATATCGGCAACCTCCCGATCATCTTCAAGAACGCGACCACCGGGACGCTGACCGAGACCATCGTCGCGGGAAGCCCGACCTGTACCGGCTTCGGATTCACCACCGCGCAGTGCTTCTGCGACACCTGTGACAACCTGGCGGCCACGCCATGTCGTACCCACGCCGACTGCACGGCGGTCGGCGCAACGATCTGCGGCGGGCGACGTTGCCAGTCGCCATCGCTGAACCTCGGCGACCCGTGTACGACGTCGGGCGACTGTGACTCCGGTCCGTGCGGTCGGCCGGGCGAGCCGACCAAGCAGAACGCGTGCGCCTCTGGCGTGTGCTCATCGGCAGGTGGCAACGAAGGGGTGTGCGCGACGGGGCCTTTCACAGGCACGTGTAGTCCCGCCGAGCCCTTCCGGCCGTGTACGACGTCGGCGCAATGCCCCGTGTCGGGTGATACGTGCAGTTTGGCTCCGCGCGAGTGCTTTCTGGATCCATCGGTCGTGAGAACCGGTACCGAGTCGTTCCCCGACGGCGTCTACGCCGGGACCTTCTGCGTTCCGCCGACTACTTCGGGTACGGTCAACCTGACATCCGGGTTCCCCGGACTGGGGACATTGCTCCTGCCGTATACCATCGGGAACGTTACCGTTCCCTGAACGCGGCGACGCGGCGCGGGGCGGTCCCGCGCCGCGGTCAGCCAGCGGTCGCGTTCGCGGTCTCGGTCGCCTTCGCGTCCGCCAGAAGCCGGGTCGCGATGACGGCGCGAGTTTGCTCGCGGAGTGTGTCGAGGTCCTCCGGGCCGAGTCCATGGGTTTCAATCGGGCGTTCGATGTAGACCTGGATGTCTCCGGGGATGATCGCCAGGTAGCCGCCCCGTGGCATGACCTCGCGAGTCCCGCAGCATACGATGGGGACGATCGGCAGGCCGAGCTCGAGGGCCGTGGCGAAGGGACCCTTCTTGAAGGGGAGCAGGGTGCCATCCCGGCTCCGGGTTCCCTCGGGAAAGATGATCAGAGACGAGCCCTCGGCCGCCGCCTTGGTGAAGCGAGTGATGGCGTCGCCCGGGTTCTCGCGGTCGACGCCGATCATGCCGAGGGTCTGGAGCACCGTGCCGAGCACCGGCTCGGCGAAGAGCTCTTTCTTGGTGACGAAGCGATTGTGTCCAGGAAGGTGTCCGAGGAGTGCCGCGATGTCGAAATGGCTTTGGTGATTTGGCGTGAACACGTACGGGCCTGCGTCCTCGAGGTGCTCCAGCCCGTGGACGTGGACCTGTACGCCGCAGGCGCGGCCGAGATTCCGCGCCGAGAGCTTGGCGAAATCCCAGGACACCGACTTCCACGGCAGCGTTCGGTGCAGGATGACGGCCACCGTGCCCGCGGACGCCAGCATGCCGCGGAAGATCCAGCGGTTCAGCGCCGCTCGGGCCCAACGCGGATCGGTGCGAGCCCCCTCGCCTGCCGCGACCGTCCCGTGTTCCGTGCCTCCCATGGGGGCGGAAACGTAGCGCGCCCGGGTCGACACTGGCAAGGCCGTGTAGGTTGCGTCCGGCCCCTTGCGGGCGTAATGGGCGAGCGATGCGGATCCATTTCGTGTCGCCAACCCACTACGAGCGCGGCGGCGGCCTCCACAAGACGACGCGGTACTGGACCAGCGCGCTGACGCTGCCGTACTTGAAGGCGATTACGCCACCCGGGCACGAGGTCACGTTCGTCGACGAGCTGATGCACGACATCGATCTCGATCACGAGTGCGATCTCGTAGGCATCACCGCGATGGGGCCGCAGATCGCGCGCGCCTACGACCTGGCCGCCGAGTTCAAGGCACGTGGTCGCCGGGTCGTCATGGGTGGCACCTGGGTTACGCTCACCGCGGAGGAATCGCTTCGTCATTGCGACGCGGTGGTGGCGGGCGAGGCGGAGACGATCTGGCCCGAGCTTCTCGCCGACTTTGCCGAGGGGCGCAATCGCGGCATCTACCGCGCCGAGAAGTGGCACTCGCTCGAGCGGCTGCCCAAGATCGACTACGAGAGCTTGCCGCTGCTGAAGCGCGAGGCGTTCCGATCGAGCGCGCTCTATCGCATGTACTTCCACTGGCCTGTGGTGTTTTCCCGTGGGTGCCCGCATCCCTGCGAGTACTGTGCAGTGCAGACGTACTATCAGCGATCGTTTCGCACGCGACCCGTCGAGGATGTGCTGGAGGATCTTCACACGATCAAATCCCTCGGCGGCAACCGCATTCTGTTTCTCGACGACAATCCGATCGCACATCCCGAGAAGGCGAAGGAGCTTTTTCGGGCGATGATTCCGCTCGGACTCAAGTGGGCATCGCAGTCGACGATCAACATCGCGCGCGATCCCGAGTTGCTCGACCTGGCGGCGCGCAGTGGGTGCGTCAGCCTCTCGATCGGGCTCGAGAGCATCAATGCACCGAGCCTTCGCTCGGTGCGCAAGGAGTTCAATCAGGCCCCGCGCTTTTCCGAAGACCTCCGGGCCCTGCGCCGCTACGGCATCCAGGTCATCGCTCTCATCATGGTCGGGCTCGATGGCGATACGCCGGAGACCTTCGGGCGGACGTTGCGGTTCCTCGTCGACAACAAGGTTTCGTTCCTGAAGTTGTTCACGCCCTGTCCTTATCCCGGCACCAAATTTCACGAGGACATGACGCGAGAAGGGAGGATCCTCGACGGCGATTGGGGACGGTACGACTACGGCACGCCGCTCATCCAGCCAACGGGCATGACGCCCGAGCAGATGATCGACGGGTTTCGCCAGGTGTACGAGGGCTTCTACTCGGTGGGAAGTATCCTGCGTCGCTTCAGCCCGCCGCCACGCGGGCAGTTGCTCGAGAGCCTCGCGTACGTCGTGGCGAACCTGAAGGTGCACCGGTATCTCGGGAGCAACGACGACGCCTGGGCGACGATCTCCTGACGCCGTGGGGTGCCCGCATGGCGTGCGTTGCCATGTCGATGCTGACCCTCGCGGCCGGGTGCGAGTTCATGGGGCTCGATAGGCTTGTTTTCTTTCCTGATCCATACGTTCCGGAGCCCCCACCGGGGGTCGAGGAACGTTGGATCACCACCGAGGATGGCGTGCGTCTACACGCGTGGTTCGCGGGAGTGCCCGGTGCGAAAGCGACCTTCGTCTGGTCGCACGGGAACGGTGGCAATATCGGGGGGCGGGGCGACGTGCAGCTGGCGCTGGCTGCGCAAGGCATCAGCGTTCTCGCCTACGACTACCGCGGCTATGGCAAGAGTGAGGGATCTCCGAGCGAGGCAGGGCTGTATCGCGACGCCGAGGCGGCGTACGACAGCGCGCGCGCGCGCGGTGTTCCCGCGGAACGCATCATCTGTTTCGGGGAGTCGCTTGGCGGTGCGGTGTCGATCTATCTCGCGGGAAGGCGCCCGTGCGCCGGGGTTGCCGTCGTCTCGACGTTTACCTCGCTCGGTGCCGTGGCACGCCTCCACTACGGTGCCATCGCCGTGCTCGCGGGCAACCGTTTCGACTCGCTGGGCCGAGTGCGCGACCTCTCGGTGCCGCTCTTCATGGCGCACGGTGACCAGGACGAGATCGTGCCCTTCGTGCTCGGCGAAGAGCTGTTCGCGGCTGCCAACGAGCCCAAACGCTTCGTGTCCGCGCCGGGCTTTCATCACAATGACGTCTTCTCAGCTCCTGGACTGATCGACGCTGTTGCGGCGTTCGCGCGCGAGATAACGGCCGGCGTGAGCGACGCGCCTTCGTGAAGCAAGGGTCTACTCGCGCGGCGGCAGTGCGGCGAGGACTCGCCCCGCGCTCGCGGCTTCCGAGGGCATGCCGTCGCTTGGGCAGGGCCGTTCGGGACTCGGTAGGGGCGTCGCAGAGTAGGTGTCGTCGGTTTGCCGCAACGCCTGGAGCAGACGTTCGAAGCCAAGCCGTGGTGCTGCCTCCGCGCTTGCGCACGCGAGCGCCAGCATCGGCGTATGGACCGAGCAGTCGCTCCCGCAGGTCGGGCAAGGTGGACCCGCTGCGCTCGTGTCGGGCGTGACCTCGGCGACGACCCGGCCGTGATGGGGGCAGGTGACCTCGATCATGACTGCCCGAAGCCGCCCTGCCCGTGCATCACTCTCGCCCGCGTATTCTGCCATCGTCCCGCTCCTCCGCCCTTGGTTCCCCATCCAGAGAGGTATCGGCGAGAACGGGTGCGCACTTGAATGGGGGCATGTGGGGGCGTTTCTACGGAGGACAGCCTGTTGACCCGGGCTCGGCTGCGTCGGCCTAGTTCGCCACGTCGGTGGCTGTCTCGCTTCGTTGCCGGAAGCGTTTCGCCATCACGACCGTGGCGAGTCCGAGTGGCGCGCCGAGCAGTGTTCCGAGGATGACCGTGCCGACGGTCCAGAGGGCCCCGAAGGCCCAGAGGTCGTGTTCATGAAGGGTGTCGAGGCTCACCGGGAGGAACTCTCCTGTCAGGGTCACCGCACCGATCTGGAGGCCGCCGAGAGCCAGGGCGGGCTGGAAGATGGGGAGAGGGAAGGTGGTGGCCAAGAGCGTGAGCGCTCGATTCAATCGAAAGGCGCTGGCGGCGCCGATGCCCATGATCGTGTGCAGGCCGTAGAGCGGCGTGACGGCGATGAAGACCCCGATGCCGACGGCCCATCCCAGCCGGCCCGGTGTCGACCGCTCCGTGAGAATACGCCGCAGCGTGCGTCGCAGAAGTCTCCAGCGAGCGCGGCTCGATCTGGATCGGCGATCTGTGCCCAATCAGGAGAAGTTATCATCGCTCGTGAGCACATTCGAGCTGGGGCAGCTGAGGGGTTTGCTAGGCTCCCTCTTGCCCACCGGGCCGCGGTTCGTCATCTTCGTGCGAGCAGCCTCTGCTGCGAAGGAGGGTCGATGCGCAATCTGAAGTGGCAGATTCCGATGGTGGTGGCCGTTGTCCTGGTGCAGGTGGCATTCGCCTCGGCGGGGACGGTAAAGGTCCTCCAGACGATAGGGTTCTCGGAGGGCTCGGACGTGCGTCCGAAGATCAAGGACGAGTGTCAGCTGCAGACGAAGGTGCCGAAATTCTTGAAAGAGTATTCGAGCGACGTCGAGCTCGTCGCCAGCGATCCCGGTAGCACCGGTCGTGTCCTATCGATGCGCGTCACTCAGGTGCACGCACCGGGTGGCGGGATGTTTTCCGGTCCGAAGTGGATGACCGTGACGGGCGAGCTTCACGAAGACGGGCAGATGCTCGGTAGCTTCACCGCACGCCGCGGGTCGGGCGGTGGCGCGTTCGGCGGCTACAAGGGGACCTGCTCCATCATCGGCCGTTGCGCCAAGGCGATCGGGAAAGACATTGCCGCTTGGCTCAAGAGCCCCGGCAAAGACGCCCGTCTTGGTGACGCGCGCTAAGGATCCGCCCTGCCGATCAGAGCCGGGCGTTGCCCGTCCAAGCTGGGCGTTGCCCGTCCGAGCTGGGCATTGCCCTTCTGCAGTCGGAACTCGCGAACGACCTCGGCAAATACGGGGCGTCGGCTGGGGTCCACCCGATCACGGTGATGGTCCAGTAGGTGTTTGACGAGCTCGTTGGCTTCGGGATCCCCGATGTGCGGCGCGCTGATGACAGCGGCTTCGCACGACTCGCAGACAACATCGTAGTTCATGGCACCCTCCAGGCTGGGTATTTCGTTTCGGGGCCCACCCAGGCTTAGTACGGAAAAGTCTGTACTATGTCCAGGGAAAACACCCTACCCGGCTGAAAGTTGCGCCAAGGGCTTACGCGCCAGTGAGGGCCTTGCGGCCCGAGTACTCGCAGAACGCTCCCGGAACGACGACCTTGTACTTGGGTTGCTCGAAGCCGACGTTCTCGATCGTGTCGACGATGGTCTTCGGGGGGACGCACTGATCGACCGTGTCCCAGTAGAAGTCCATGAGCAATTTGGCGTCGCGGCTGCGCGTCGAGAGCAGCGTCATTCCGGGGATCAGCTTGGCCCAGACGAACCGAGTCATGGCATGGCCGAGCCGCGAGGTCGGGACGTGAGACTCGAGAATCCACAGGGTACCGCCGGGTCTCAGGACGCGGAGGTACTCGCTGAACGTGGCCGCCAGGTCCGAGACGTGACGAAGCGCGATGCCCATGGTGACGAAATCGAAGCTGTCGGTGGCGAAGGGTAGACGCTCGGCGACGCCACGGGTGAGCGGGCCGCCAAAGACCCGGCGCGCTTCCCCCAACATGCCCGGGCTCGGATCAACCCCGAATACCCGCCCGCTTTCCCCAACGATCCGCACGGCTCCGCGCGCGACGGCGCCGGTGCCGACGGCGACGTCGAGCACCTTCATGCCCTTGCGCAGCCCCGCAAGGCGAAGCGATGAGCGCCGATATAGGAGCCCACCGTTGAGGAACAGTGCTTCGATCGTATTGTAGTGCTTGGCGGTCTTGTTGAAGAGGTCGATGACGTAGCGCTGGCGTTCCGGCGTGTCGTAGTAGTCGGTGAGCGGTGGATGCGGCGGGACCGGCTTCATGGCTTCGGTCGGTAGCTCGGTGTTCATTTCGGTGCTCCCTGGGGCGGGACGCCGAACTTCCGCTCTTCGAGGTTTGGTTTGGCGAAGAGCGAGGGATCGAACTCCACCCGCTCAGCCTTTGTGACCGTGCTGTCGTGGGCGAGCTCCCCGTTCTTATAGCGCTTGCGGTTGAGCGCGTACCCTGGAAATCCCTGTTCCGCCTCGATGCCGAGAAGATCCGGTGGCGGTCCGGAGGATGCGCCTCCGAATTCCGAGCCCAATTCCCAGAAATACTCGGCCGCGTAGAGCATGATCTCGATGTCGCCGTCTTTCAGGCCGAGGTCGACGATACCCGTGGCACAGACGCGCTCGGCGAGTCTACCATCGAGCTTGCCGTCGTAGACGTCGCAGCCCCAGGGGCCCACCTTGTCGCGCGCACCTTTGGTATACGTCGGTACCGGTGGCTTCGGCGGCGGGCTGGCGGCGCCCGGCACCTCGGGCACGCCGACACCCTGCTCGCGCATCATCTTCTCGACCAGGGCGCGCTTGTCGGGGGGCATCGTGGCCAGGGCCTTGTCCATCTCCGCTTTCATCGCCCCCGAATGGGTCGCCATCTGATTCTTGACGGCGCGTGCCGCTTCCTTGCTCATGACCATGTAGCGGCCCCCCTGGATCATCCACGCGGTGTCGAGATCCCTACGGTAGATGATCGAGGCGGCGTCACTGTCGATACGGACGGCGTTGTGGGTGAGCTTGATCGTCGTGGTTCGCGTGCCGCCCCCCGGTCCGATCGCGCGATCTGTGCGGACGATGACGACACCCGGCGTACCGGCTGCCCCCGACGTCACAGGGGCGAGCAGCATCGCGACGGGGACGCCCAGCGCGAAAGCCCACGCAAGGCCGAAGCGACTTCCAAACAGCGTCATGAGAATCCTCCTAGGTGTGTTGCGCGCCCGACCGAGGCCGGTGGCGGTCGATGGTATATGCCATTCGATGTCCACGGAGACCAGCTTGCGGACGGTCGCAGTGGGAGCGTTGGCGGCTCACGCGGTTCTACCCGGTTCGGGCGGGGCGCGACGCTTCGTCCGGCTCGGCTGATTCCGGGGACTCGGTACGATCTGGAAGGTCCCCGGGCCAGAAGGGGGCGAACTGGAACCACTGGTTGGGGTCGGCCCGAACGAGATCCTCGAACTCTCGGACGATACTGGCCAGGATGTGATCCACCTCGAGGGTCGTGGCGTTGCGCGGAATCCACCGTTCTTCCCCGACGACGATCCGATACGAACGCGGGCCCTGCCGGACCACGAAGGCGGCGAAGATGGGGACCTGGGCCGATCGAGCCAGACGAAGTGGGCCGACCTGGAAGGGGGCGGGTGCGCCAAAAAACTCGATGTGCCGCGCGCCGGGCCCGCCGAGCGGCCGGTCGAGTTGCATTGCCACGATCTCCCGTCGGCGGAGTGCTCTCAGCATGCTGAACGTTCGGAAGACCGAGCCATCGGAGAGCAGCACGCGGAGACCGGCTTCTTCACGTGCTGAGCGGACATAGTCGTCTGTGGTCTCGTTCGCCTCACGCGCCATCACGAGGTTCACTGGGACGCCGTACGTCGAGAGGCTCTGCGCCGCCACGTCCCAGTTGCCAAAGTGGCAGGTGACGAACACCGCCCCGTGTCCCGCGGCCAGGGCCTTGGCGATCCTGTCGTGAGCCGGATGATCGATATTCAGCGGTTGACGGCGCGGGCTGAAGAATTCGAGGGTCTCGTTCAGGGAGTGTGCGAACGCGATGAATACCCGGAGTCCGTGCCAGGAGTCGCGCAGCCATCCCTGCCGGCCGACGACACGCCGCATGTTGGCGATGGCACCGCGTCGGTTGCTCCCGACGCAGGCGAAGATGATCACTGCGATCCAGGTCGGCGAGTAGCGCTTCCACCATTCCGGAGCGTAAGCACTGCCCAGGTAGGCGAACCTACGCCACCATAGGCCGTCGAACCGGATGGCGCGCAGGCGGCGCAGCAGGCTCACGGAGCCGGGGTTGCAGGTTGGGCGGCAGCCGGGGTTGCGGGTTGGGCGGCAGCCGGACGCGGAGCGTGGCGGCGCCTGCGTTTCGCGGCCCGGCTGCCTGCGAGGTACGCTCGTGCGTACGAGAAGAATCGGGGGACATAGCTGGGCTCGCTCGCAAAGGCTCGGGCGATGCCCCAGAGCACACGGGGGCGGCTATAGAACGCCCGGTAGCAGCGATCGAAGTAGTCTTCGAGTTCAGCCACCGACAAGCCGTGCGGCACGAAGATGAAATTCATCGCGTTCATCTGCTCCCAGTCTTCGGCGAAGGAACCGTGCTCCTGGATGGTCGCGTAGGCGGGGGTGCCGGGATAGGGCGTGAATTTCGTGATCTGCACCTGATCGAGTTCGACCTCGGTCAGGAACTGGCGTGTTTCTTCGAGTGTCTCGCGCGTTTCGGTCGGGTGGCCGAGCATCAGGAAGCCGCGCGCGCGGATGCCAGCCTGGCGCGTCAGTCGTAGGGTCTCGCGCAGGCGCGGCAGTCTGACCTCGCGTTTGACGACATCGAGGATGCGTTGCGAGCCCGATTCGACACCGTAGGCGATCTGCCAACATCCCGCCCGCTTCATCAGGCGCATGGTGTCGAGGTCCAGCAGATTCGGATGACTGTTGCAGCTCCAGCTGAAGGGGAGGTTGGCGCGAATCAGCTCCTCACACAGTGCGACGACGCGCCTCTTTTTGACCGTGAACAGATCGTCGTAGAACATCACGTGACGGGTGCCGCGCGCCGCGAGTTCGCGGCAGAGCTCGAGCACGTACTCCGTGCTGTGGTAGCGCCCGAGCTTGCCCGACGTCGAGCGATCGCAGAAGGAGCACGAGAACGGGCATCCACGTGACGTGACGATGGTCGCAACCGGCGTGCAGGGGTAGTTGAAAATCGACGGGCCGAAGCGATGCGGAAACGCCTCACCGAGAAGGTCCCACGCGGGAAACGGAAGCGAGTCGAGATCGTCGAGGTAGGGCGCCCGGCACGAGAGCTGAAGGCTGCCGTCCGCGTCGCGTCCCGCGATGCCCGCGATTCCCGCCGGCGAGCGCCCGGCAGCGAGTGCGTCCAGCAGCTCGAAGAATGCGACCTCACCCTCGCCGAGGATGCCGTAGTCGAACTCGGGAAAGGTGCGGAGTGTGGGTTCGGGGGCGGCGCTGACGTGGGGTCCGCCGACGACGGTGATGACGTGTGGCAGGCGAGACTTTACCTCCGCCGCGATGCGCGCGCCGTTGGTCACGGATATCGTCGTGGCGGAAATCCCTAGGACGTCGGGCGTGAGTGCGACGACCTGCTCGGTGGCTTCGGCCAACGTCATGCCTCCGCGCTTGGCGTCGACGATGGCTACCGAATGTCCGCGCTTTTGCGCGACTGCTGCCAGGACGAGCACGCCCCACCCGGTGAGGCTCTCCTCGCCCGCGCGGATCTTGTCCATCGTCCGATCCCAGAAGACGTACGGCGGCTCGAGGAGAACGATACGCGCGGCCATGAGCCACGGGTCTAGCAGAGGGCTTCCGACACTGTCCACCGGGGAAAGCTGCGGGTCCCGCCCCGTCCTCGCGGCCGCCTCGTGTCTGGGCTTGCTGCTCCTCGATTCTGCGTTGCCGCTGGCCGGCGAGGGGCGTCGGAGCTGGCTTTGAACGACCGCGGCCGGGATTGCTAGAGTGGGCGACAATGAGACGGAAGGTTTGGCTTGCGGTGGCGTTGGTGCTGGTCGTGCAGTCGATGGGCTGCGGCGGATTTCGGCGCTTGACCCGCGACCTCACGCGGATGGAGCGCAGCTATCTTCTGAGCGGGATGGTCACCAACGCGGAGGACTACGACGCCGATGTCTGGGCGGTCGCAGTGCAATGGCAGTCCGATGGCGAGGTGGTCTCCGGGGTTCGGACGAAAGTCGGCAAGCTCGGGCTCTTCGCCTTCTCGATCGAGAGTGCCGAGGACTGGTACGTCGTGGCCATGGCCGACCTGGACGGCGACGGCCGCTATGATGTCGGCGAGCCGGCGTGGGTACACGGCGATGCCGATGGGCGACCCGAGGCAATCGTTTTCCCCCGCGACGAGCCGCGGGCGCAGGTCAGGGGCGAGCTCAGCGCCGAGGTGGTCGTGCCCGCGGACATGGTGGCGTCGGCACGCACCTTTAACGAGACTCACCCCGCGGCCGCCCTCGAGGCATCGAAGATCCCGGTCGATCTCGGGGAGACGGTCTATCTTCGCTGTCCGGTGGCGCGGGCGGACGACGGCGCATGTCCGCGCCTCACGCTAAAGGACGAACGATTCTCGCAGGAGTCCGGTCACCGAGGTCTGTGGGAGCCGCTGTCGGATCCGATTCGGTCTGGAGTCGGTATCTTCGTGGTCGGGGACTACGATCCAGAGCGTACGCCAGTGCTCTTCGTCTACGGTGCGGGCGGTTCGGCGCAGAACTGGCGCGCCTTCTTCGAGGCGTTCGAGGAGGGACCGTTCCAACCGTGGTTCTATCGCTATCCGACGGGCCGGCGTCTGGACGAGGTGGCCAGCTGGCTACAGGGTGGCACGCAGATTCTCGCCAGTCATCTCGGTGTCGAGCGATTTCACGTCGTGGCGCACAGTCAGGGAGGCCTGGTCGCACGGGCTTTTCTCCTGAAGAACTTGGCGGCCGCGCGCATGCCCTACATCGACACGTTCGTCAGTATCAGTACGCCGTGGGACGGGCATGCCATGGCGCAGAAGGGGGTCGACGGGGCCCCGGCGGTGATTCCATCCTGGCACGATCTTGCTCCCGGTAGTCCCTTCATTCAGGCGCTGTTCGCCGAACGACTGCACGGCAGGATCGATCATCACTTGTTCTTCAGCTACCGGGGCAGTCGGTCGCTGGTACAGGTGCCCAGCAACGATGGGGCGGTGAGCGTTGCGAGCCAGCTCAAGCGCGAGGCGCAGGTCGACGCGGTCGGCTTGTACGGCTTCGATCGGAGCCATGTCGACATCCTGAAGGATCCCGACGTGGTCGAGTTGGTGCGGAGCGTCCTCGCCGACAGCGAGTGAGCGCTCAAGCGTTGGCGGAGTGGCTGTCGACGATTGCCTCGGCTTCGATTTCTACGAGAGCGATCGGCGTGATCAGCCGGCGCACCTCGACCATCGAAGTGGCGGGGCGGGTGGTGCCGAATACCTCGGCGTGGGCGCGCCCGACCTGCTCCCAGTCGTCAATGTTGGTGACGTAGATCCGCGTGCGGACGACATCGGCGGCGTCAGCCCCCGCGCGCCGAAGTGCATGTACGATGTTGGCAAGCACTTGAACCGTCTGTCCGTAGGCGTCACCTTCGGCGACGACCTCACCTTGGTCGTTGGTCGCGATCGTGCCGGAGACATGGACGACGTTACCGACGCGTACCGCTCTGGAGTAGCCGACGATGGGTTCCCACGGGGTGCCCGTTGCGATGTTCCGACGTGTCATGTCGAACATTAGGGCTCAGCCGGCGGGTTGTGTCGAGCCCCGTCGCGCGCCGCGAGCTCTGCGAGAATTTCCGTGTGGCGCACG
Organism: Deltaproteobacteria bacterium; assembly: GCA_029262315.1. GTDB lineage: Bacteria > Desulfobacterota > Binatia > UTPRO1 > UTPRO1 > JAJCZP01. The sequence continues at coordinate 16,641 of JAJCZP010000082.1, forward strand.
CGTCCGAGGTCGTAGCCGGACGCCAGCACCACGCCGAGTCCGAGCGCGGCGGCGGGCGCCAGTGCGGTGAGTGCCCGGATCGTCAACAACGTGTGTTCGGGTTGCTCCGCGCCCGGAATGAACCCGGCCACGTCGAGCGAGATGCCAGCGATCCACACAGCCGTGGCGCCGCCGAGCTTGCGCAAGAAACCGAAGACGCCGGCATACAGCCCTTCGCGTCGCTCGCCGCTCCGGAGATCGTCTTCGTCGACGACGTCGGCGAGCATCGACCACGGCATCATGTCGACGCAGCCGTAGCCGAGTGCGGCGATCAGGGTGCATCCGATGACGAGGGCGCGCGGCCACTCGGGTGTGGCGAGAAAGAGGCTGGCTTGCAGCACGCCCCACCACGTAGCTCCCGCGATGAACACGGTACGTTTGTCGAGTCGGCGCGCCAGCTGCATCCAGGCCGGAAGCGCGGCGACCGCAACGATGAGCAGAAGGAGAAACGTGATCTCGAAGTCTCCGGGGCGGCGCATGCAGTAGGTGAAGTAGAAGACCAGCATCATTCCCGTGACGTCGATCGCGACTCGGCTGCAGAGGTAGAAGCCCGTGATGCGGCGGTACGCGGCGTGGCTCGCCAGCATGCGCATGCCGGCGACGAACGTCATGTGCGACGGCCGGTGCACGTCGGGGCGCTCCCGGATCGTTCGGTAGAGCGCAAACCATGGCCAGAGCATCCACACGCCGAAGACGAGCGCCGCGCCGAGAAATCCGGCTCCGCCATCGCCGAACGCGGCTGCCAGCGGGCGGAACCCGACGCCTGCGACCAGCGTTCCGAGAAGCGCGGCGGCTGACCGGTACGCGTTGACAGAGTTCCGCTCGTGGTAGTCGCGGGTGACCTCGGGAAGCAGTGCGACGTACGGGACCGTGAGCACCGTCGAGCAGAGGCTGTAGATGATGTAGATGCCGGTATAGGTGACGAACATGCCGACTTGCGATGTCAGCCCGAAGTCGGCCCACATGAGCGCGAAGCTGAGAACGAACGGCAAGGCCCCAAGGGCGAAATAGGGGCGCCGGCGTCCCGACGGCCAGGTGGTCAGGTCGGAGATGCGTCCCATTAGGGGATCGGTGAACGCGTCGACGATCCTTCCTACCAGTGGCACGGTGCCGGCCAGGGCCGGTCGCAGGCCTATGTACTCGGTCAGGAAGAACACGTGCAGCACCGACATCGCGGTGAGCGAGAGGGTGAGCGTGTGATCCCCCATTCCAATGAGGATCTTGGTGCTGATGGGCAATCGCTCATCTGTCCCACCGTCTGCGCTGGGTCCCCTCGACACGAGCGAATGGTGTAGCCCGTTCTGCTCCGCCCGTCATGCGAGGCGAACCGCGGATACCGAGTCCCGATGGTCCGTACGGTTGGGTGCGCGCGAAGTACGAGCTTGCTGGGGGTTGGGGTGGTGTGCGAAGGGTGCGCGATGCGTGGCTGGTGGGGGCTGTTCGTAGGCCTCGTGTTTCTGAGCGCGACTCCGGTCGGTGCGGCGTCGGTATCGTACGTTGTCGATGCGGAGCTCGATCCGCATACGCGGACGATTGTTGGCACAGTAGAGATCCATGGTGCTGAGCAGCGCGACGAGTGGGCGCTGATGCTCTACCCGAATCGGTTCGCGGTGGACGATCCCGGTGTCGACGATCTGACCCGGCGCTTCGTGTATCCGCACGAGGAGTTCGTTTCGGGTGGCATGACGATCGATCGGGTCGTTGTACGCGGGGCCAGGGACAATGCCGCGGAGGTCGTGGTCGACGATCTGGCCCACGATGCGATCGGCGATTGGCCAAGCACGCTGCTCCGTGTTCGAGCGCCGGTGGAGTATGTTGCCACGCCTGATGCGGTCGTCGTGGTGTCGTTCCACACGCTTCTTCCAGAGCGGTTCGGGACGTTCGGCGTAGCCGACGAGTCGATGACGGCTCTTGCCGGGTGGTTTCCGCTACTGACCGTGTCGGACGATGATCTCCCGCCGGGCGTCATGGCATTGCCGGTGTCGAGCTCGACGACTGGGCGCCTGCGCGTGCCGCGCACGATGACGAGTATGGTTGGCGCCCTCGTCGTTGCGGCGGATACGGGCCCATCGGCCGGCTGTGCGGAGGACGCGACCGATCCGAGCCATCGAACCATATGCTTCCAAAGCGATCGGCATGTCGGCCCGAGCATTCTGTCGGCGCCCGACTATCGGGTTGCGACCCGCACGCTCGGATCGACCGAGGTCGTATACCTCGAGCGCCCATCCCGTTTTGCGTACGCCGTGCCCCCGGCGCCGGCACGTTCAGACCTCGTCCTCGATACGGTGGGGCGCATCCTCGCGGCGTGGCCGGCGAACCTTCCGGCGGCTCCTGCACGCCTGGTCGTTGCGGAGGCGCCACTTCGCCTCGCGTTGAGGGCGCCTGGAATGGCGGGGGTAGCGATCGTGTCCGATCGAATTCTCCGCGTGCATCGCGTTCTCCGTCACCTCCACGAGCGCGAGCTTGCCACGGCGGTGTATGCGGCGGCCTTTGCCGGCATCATCGCCGCGCGCGAGGCGCCCGCGGACGCGTCTTGGGTGACGGCCGGGCTCGCCGCTACGTTGGCGAATCGTCATCTCGATGAGACGCAGCCGGATCGTTGGAGCGTCGACGACTGGATCAACGCCCTGAATGTGTTCGCGGTCGTCGATCGGTTCGAGACGGCACCGCAGGTGCCCTTCGGTCGGAGCTTCTTCCCGCAGGCCACGGATATCGACGCGCTTGGCGATGGCATCGAGAGCTTCGCGCGCTCCCGACCGTCGGGCGGTACGATTTTTCAGAAACTTGCAAACATCGTCGGGGACGATGCGGTAGGCGCGATCCGGTCGCGCTATCTATCTGGCGACGAGTCGTTCGTCGTGAGCGCGGAGGCGGTCCACGGTGCGCCGCTTGCCGGTTTGCTCGCGCAATGGACCGCACCCTATCCGCAGATCAACTATCGCGTTCAGAGAGTGGATCGGGGTACGGACGACGCGCCGACTCGCGTCCATGTCGTACGGGACAGCGCACGCGCCGTCCGAGAGCCGGTCGACGTCGAGCTCGTCGGCGCTGCCGACGAGCGGGTGCGGCTGGTGTGGGACGACGATCGCCGGGAAGCGGTCTTTGACGTCGAGGCGCCGTCGCGTGTGCGGAGCGTACGGATCGATCCGGAGCGGAAGCTCCTCGAAGAGACGCTCGTCGACAATGCGTCGCCGCGGCCGTGGCAGATCGTGGTCGGCGGTGCGGACGCGACCGTGACGTCGAGTCAGTTCGGTCTCGCGACGTTGTTCGTTGCCCGCAAGCGCTACGACTACTCGAAGGACATTGGGCTGACGGGTTTCGTCTCGAGTCGGGGTGCGGGTGTGGAGATCGGACCTCGTTGGCATTTCGGCAGGCCACTCGATGCCAACAGGTACCGGCACAATCTCGTGGCCTTCTATCGCGCGAATTGGCTGCGCGGCGATTTTACCGACGATTCGCGGCCGGGGCTTCGGACGGACGGCCGCTTGGGTGGGCTCGGCTTTCGCTACGACTATTCCGACGAGCGCGTGACACGGAATCCGACGTCCAGCCTCAAGCTCCGCCTCTTCGGCACATGGTATCAGGACGCCTTCGGCAGCACCTTCGACTACCTCGAGGGCGGTGTGCGCGCGAGCATCGTCCGTCCTCTCTTGACGCATCGGACGCTCATTGCTGGCCACGTGCTGAACGCGTTCAGCACACCCATCGACGGTGACCGCATTCCACTGCAGGGGCAGTTCAGCCTCGGTGGCAACCGCGGCGTCCGCGGCATCCCCGTCGACGAGGAGTTGGGCGAGAACATCATGCTGGTGCGGGGCGAGGTGCGTCAGCGACTGTACCCCGATATCGACTGGAGCTTTTTCGATCTCCTCGTGCTTCGCCACCACCAGGTTCGCCTTTTCGTCGACGCTGGGCATGTGGAGAACCGGCGGAGCTCTCTCTATCGCGTGTCCGACTTCGCGGTCGGCGCCGGCATAGGTCTCGCCGCCGTGTACGACTTCATGGGCTTTCATCCGGGGATCTTCTACCTGGAGATCGCCCGCCGCCTCGATCATGCGTCGGGCCAGACCAATGCGGTGCAAGTATTGTTCGGAACGCGCCAGGCGTTTTGATCCACTGGTCCCCTTGTGAGTGGCGCGCGCGGGCGGGGTCGAGTGGGCCCAGGGGTGGGGGGGGGGGGGGGGGGGGGGGGGGGGGGGGGCGGGGCGGGGGCG
>JAJCZP010000083.1 GCA_029262315.1 Deltaproteobacteria bacterium
AAGCACTTCGAGGCCGCCGAGGCGGTTCTCGAGCGCGATCCCGACAGTGTTGCGTTGGGAGCGCTGCTGGTCACGCGTGGCGCCGCCTACTTGCTTCATGGCGAGACGGACAAAGGCGTCGAAGCATGCGAGCAGGCCCTACGCATTGCCACCCACCACGATCTCGAGGCCCTGACCGCCGGTGCATCGGCGATTCTCGGATTCAATTACATGTCGCGTGGGCGTTTCGCGGAGGGGCGGAAGATCTGCGAGGACGCCTGGGAGGCTGCCGATCGCCTCGGCATCGGCGTAGTCGCGGTCTTCGCTACGACCGCGCAGGTCCCGTACGATCTGCTTGACGGCGAGCGTACCCTCGCGCTCGCCACGCGCGAGCTCGAGAGGAACAGGTTTCCCCCCGAAGACTTCAATCGTGCGATGGTCGTCGAGAGCAAAGTCCAGGGCCTCCTCAGGTTGGGCGATCTTGCGACCGCGTACGCGCTGCTCGAGTCCGGGTCGGGGATGCAGCACTGGTCGTTGGGCGTCAACATGGAACTCACGAAGGGGAATTGGGCGACGGTCGTGGAGGCCGCGGATAGGGTCGACGAAGACCTGCATCGCGGATTCGTGGCACGCGCGGTGGAGGTGCTGGTGTATTGCGGTAGCGCCGCCCGCCTCCGAGGTGATCCCGACGCCGCGGTTGCGTTCCTGCAGAAGAGCATCGAGCGCGGCCAGGGGTTCGTGACCCGGAGGGTGGCTGCGGAATGCGAGCTCGTCATGGCCTACGCGGATTTGGGTGCCCCCGAGAGTGCCGAGCCGCACCTCGACTCTCTTCGCGAGATAATGAACGCGGGAGAGGATTGGAGAGGGCGCGTCGGGTCGTTGGCGCTCGCCGAGGGCGCGGTCGCGAGTGCGCGTGGTCAGGTTGACGTTGCGCAGGAACACTATGGTCGCGCGCTCGAGGTCTTCCGTCGGTATCGCGGCCCCTTCGAAGAAGCGGAAACCCTGTACGCCTGGGGACGCACGCTGATCGCAGCAGGCGACCGCGCGGGCGCGTTGGAGAAGCTCGACGGCGCGCTGGCAATCTACCGTCGCATCGGTGCCGGCTCTGCCTGGCTCGAACGGGTGCTGGCGCTCAAGATGCGCGCCCAGGGGAGCGACTCGAGCAGCATCAAGGGCACGATCGCGATGGTTGCCTCGGCGGTGGGTGCACGTCGCCCAGATTTCAGCAGCGCCGCCAACGAAGAGGGCATCGTGACGTTGATGTTCAGCGACATGGCCGACTACACGGCGATGACCGAGCGCCTCGGCGACCGGGAGGCCCTACGCGTCGTGCAGGCGCACAACGAAATCGTGCGCCGCGAGTGCAATGCGCACGGCGGCTTCGAGGTCGAACTTCGCGGGGATGGTTTTCTGATCGCTTTCCCGAGTGCCCTTGCGGGCGTGCGGTGCGGCGTGTCGCTGCAGCGCGCGTTTGTAGAGTATAGCGCGCAGCACACCGAGCAGCCGATCCACCTGCGCATTGGCTTGCACACGGGCGAGGCGATCCGCGACGTGGACAAGTTCTTCGGGAAGACGGTCATTCAGGCGTTTCGCATAGCCGATCTCGCACGCGCGGACGAGATCCTGATCTCGGAAGACGTGCGGAAGCAGATCGAAGTGGTTGGGAACTTCCGGTTCGTCGACGATCGGCTGGTGACGTTGAAGGGGATCTCGGGCGAGCATTGCCTCGTCGCGGTCGGTTGGCGGTGAAGCGGAAAGGCACGTGGGCGTGATTCGATCTGGCATTCATCTGGCCGAGACGGACGAAGAGAAGGAGGCCGTCTGTCGATTTCGCTACCAGATCTACGTGACCGAGATGGGCCGGTTGAGCCAGGTAGCCGATCACGACACGAAGATGCTGGTCGAGCCCCAGGATGCGACCGCCCGCATCTTCTACGCGGCCGTCGATGGCGAGGTGGTCGCGACCTCGCGCTTCAGTTGGGGTGGCGACGCCCCGTTTAGCGAGCGGATGATCGAACTCTACAACCTCGCGCCGTTCCTGGCCGAGCTTCCGCCGGAAGCGATCGCGGTCGGTGAGCGGGGCATGGTGAAGCCGGCGCTCCGTGGGAGCCCGATTTTTACCGAGTTGGGCCAATACAGCATGAAGTTCGTGCGGGAGGAGCGAGTCCAGTTGATTTTCGGGCTCTGTGAGCCTCATCTCCTGAGCCGCTACGTCAGCCAGGGCGTGCGGACGTACGCCAAGAAGAACGTGAACAGCGCCGATGCGGGCTATTTCATTCCCATCGTGACGGTGGTCGAGGATGTGGAGTATTTGCGCCGGATTGGGTCACCCACCGCCGACACTGCGAAAGATTGGGGGGACGATGCCCGCATCCCGGCGTGCGTTGATCGGTTGATTACCAACGGGGGCAACGTGATGAGCCAGCGACTGATCGCGTCTGCCGACTATCTGCAGGAGGTGCAGAGCGCGCTCGGGGATCTCGCGGCGCACCAGTTGTCGGCGCTCGACGGCCTCAGCGAAGCTGCGGCGGGCAAAGCCCTCGGGAAGAGCAACATCATCGAATGCGTGGCGGGCGATCGCGTGTTGAAGAAGGGCAGCGTGGCTCGCAACATGTTCGTGGTGCTCGAAGGGACCCTGGAGGTTCGCGATGACGCGGGCACGTTGATTCGCGTCCTGTCTCCCGGCGAGGTCTTCGGTGAGATGGCGTTCCTGCTCGAGCAGCCGCGCTCGGCGCACGTCGACGCAGCCACGAACTGCCGCATCTTGAGCCTCAGCGAGGGAACGATTCGGCAATCGATCACGGCGGATCCGGAGGTCGCGGCGCGGCTGCTCCTGAACGTCTCCAAGATTCTCTGCAAGCGAGTGCTCGAGAACGGGTAGGCGGCTGTCTCGATGCCGCGTTCCGAGGGTGGCCGGCGGGTCTAGGGCGCGGGCGGGACGGTCGCGCGGAGCGCTTGGCTCCGGTCGGAGCGCCCTACCACGCGAGCTTGTAGAGGTGCACCGGCTCGGCAAAGCCCTTGAGCGGGATGTCGCCGAGGCTCTCGAAGGCGAAGCTCTTGCCGCGCGTCAGATCCCGCACGACGTTCGCGACCAAAATCTCGTCGGGCTTGGCGTGGTCGCAGACGCGCCGTGCGAGTTGGACCGCGGCGCCGAACAGGTCGTCGTTCTGCGCCACCGGCTCGCCAGCGCTGACGCCCACTCGAACCTGGATGGCCGCTTCGGGGTGTGTGGTGCGGTGGCTGATGACTCCCCGCTGAATCGCGATGGCGCATTCGACGGCACGTGTCACGGAGGCGTGGGCCGCCATGATGCCATCTCCGGTGTGCTTCACCTCACGACCGGCGGTCGCGGCGAGGGCGGCTCGTACGATGGTGTCGTGGACCCGCAGAAGTTCGAGTGCGCCGTCGTCGCCGAGCCGTTCCGTCATTGCCGTCGAGCCGGCGATGTCGGTGAACAGGACGGCGCGGAGCGCTGTGTCGAGGGTGCCCTCCGTGGTGAGCGCGCCACCAACAGCGGTCTCGCGGCCACCGCCGAGGAAGAGATCGACAGTGCCTGGTTCCACCGGGATGATCTTGCTGGGCGTGCACTTCGAGACATCGCGGTGCACGGCGTGGCAGGCATCGGCGTCGGGTGCCTCGATGAGGCAGAAGAGGGTGCCGCTTGGCTCGTTGAACCAGTAGCGCAGGAATTTCACGCCGTAGCGGTCCTGGGCGTCCACCTCTGTCATGTGTGTGCGCTCGAGATCGTCGGCGCTCACGCCGACCATGTCCTCGTGCAGATCCATGAAGAGAGGCATCGCAGATTCGATGTACAACGGGGCGCCACGCGATGCCAATTCTCCGGGCTCGTGGGCGAGGGCGCGCCTCAGTTGACGTTCGGGTCCTTCCCCTGCATCGTCGGAGCGTGTCGCTTTCTCGGCGTATCGCGAAAGGAACCTGCTACATGGAATCGGTGGCCCGCGTTCTCGGACGTGTCTTCCTGGTGGCGGTGCTCGCCGCGCAGCCCGGCGATCTCCGCGCGCACGAGGGTGAGGCGCCCCGCGTGGGAAACGTCAGTCGCGAGCTCATCGAGCGCCCGTTGCCGCTGAGCGCCGCGGCGGGCGACATGCATCAGAAGGTGACGACGACGTCGTCGAAGGCGCAGGCCTACTACGATCAGGGTATCGCGTATCTGGCCTCGTACGCCTTCGTGCACGCCGCGCGTTCGTTTCACGAGGCGCTTCGGCTCGATCCGACGCTCGCGATGGCGCATCTGCAGCTGGCCAAGGCTTACGGGAATCTGCATGCCTACGATGAAGCGGGTCGCCACTTCGCGCGCGCGACGGCGCTCGCCGAGGAGCACGACCTCGGCGCGATAGAGCGCAAGTGGATCGCGCTCGGCACGCAACAGCAAGACGCCGTGCGTGCCTCGGCGGACCAGCGCCAAGCGTGGCTCGAGGCGTACCGGTGGGCGATCGAGGAGCTGATCGCGCTCGATCCCAGCGATCCGCATGCATGGGTTCTGCGCGGGAACGCCGAGGAGGCTGGGGCCTGGGGGCGTGGCCAAGCGGGGCGTCTGCCGTCGGCCGCTTACTACGAGACAGCGCTTCGGCGCGACCCCGGTCATCTGGGGGCGCACCATTTTCTCGTGCACTCGTACGAGAACGTTGGCGATCACGCGCTTGCCGCCGAGCACGGCAAGATCTACGCCGCCGCGGCCAAGGGCGTGCCGCACGCGCAACACATGTACGGGCACGTGTTGCCGCGTCTCGGGCGGTGGCAGGAGGCGCTGGCGCAGTTCGAGAAGGCGGATCAACTCGAGCGCGCCTACTATGCCGCCGAAGGCATCTCCCCTGAGGAGGACTGGCATCACGGGCACAACCTCCATCTCCTGGGGACGGTCCAGCTGCGTCTCGGGAACGTCGAGGCGGCCGAGGAGCTGTTTCAACGAGCCTACCGCCTCGAAGCGCGCGATCACTTCAGCAGCGTCCGGTCGGCGCCCTGGATCGAGTATTTGTTGTTACGGGGGCGGTTCGACGAGGCGAGGGGAGCGGCCGAGGAGGTAGCGGCACGTCCTTCGGCGATGGCACAGCTGGTGGGTGCATCACTCGGCGGGCAGGCGCTCGTGTCGGTTGGGCGTGTCGATGAGGCGACGGTGGCGCTGGCGCGCGCGACGAAAGCCTACGCCGATCTCGAGGAGGTCACGAAGGGGACCTTCTACGAGCCCTTCGTTCCGCGGTACAGTGCGCCATTCCTCGACACCTTGCGCGGTCAGATCGCGCTCCGTGGACAACACCCCGAGGAAGGCGAGGCCGTGTTTCTCGAGATGGCCGATGCCCTCGTCGCGAATCCACGGATCGATGCCTGGGTAGTCGGCCTCTTTCATCTGCAGCGGCTGGCCGAGGACGCACGCCGAGCCAACCGCCCCGCGCTTGCCGCGGCGTTGGAGGAAAGGATTCGCCGGATCGATCCGGATGCCGATCTCGGGCGCTTCGGGGCCGGGGTTAGCGAGTGATGCAGCCTACCGAGATGGCCTCGCCCATGAACGACTGATCACCCAGAGGATCGAACTGAAACATGAGTGTCGTCGGCGCGGCGACCGTGCTGACGACGGAGGGGGGGAAAACGACTCTACGAGGATAGGCGGCGGATATGGTATGCACATGGCAATGGCCGCGCCACGACGCTAGGGGCGACCGCACCCGCTACGGGGC
>JAJCZP010000084.1 GCA_029262315.1 Deltaproteobacteria bacterium
CCTGCACCGCCTCGCGATGCTCCTCGCGGGGACCACCTTCATCCTGATCTTCGTCGGCGGGCTCGTCACGAGCACCGGCTCGGGGCTCGCCGTCCCGGACTGGCCCCTCTCCTTCGGGCAGTTCTTCCCGCCCATGGTGGGGGGCGTCTTCTACGAACACGGGCATCGGATGGTCGCGACGCTCGTGGGAATGCTCACCGTGGTTCTGGCTGTCGCCGCCCGACTCACGGGCGCAGCTCCGCTGATGCGGCGGCTCACCCTACTCGCAGTCGGCACGGTAATCGCGCAAGGAGTCCTCGGGGGCGTGACGGTCCTCTTCCTCTTGCCGACACCGGTATCGGTGGCACATGCGTGCCTGGCGCAGGCTTTCCTGTGCTTGACCGTCGCCCTGGCGGTGATCTCGGCGCCGTCATGGCAGCGAATGCGCGCGCCGGCCGCTGAAAGCGACCCGACGCTTCGCGCCCTCACCGCCGCCACCGTCGCGACCGTGTACGTGCAGTTGATCCTCGGCGCCATCATGCGCCACACCGGCGCCGGTCTCGCCATCCCCGATTTCCCACTGGCATTCGGCGGGCTCGTGCCACCGTTCGATCTCCCCGGCGTCCCGGTCCACTTCCTACATCGAATCGGCGCGCTCGCCGTCACGGTGCTGGTGATGGCCTCGCTCGCCAGTGTCCGCGCACGCGCCGGAGAGGACCGACGTCTCACTCGCCCCGCCCGCCTCGCGGCCGTGCTCGTGCTTTTCCAGGTCACGCTCGGCGCACTCACCATCTGGACGGGCAAGGCCGTTCTACCGACGACGACGCACGTAGCCTGCGGTGCGGCGGTGCTGGCCTCAACGTTCGTGCTGGCGCTTCGCACCTGGAGAATCACCACCGCGCAGCCGGCTGACGCGGCAACGTTCGTCGAGGTCCCCGCGTGATCGAGAGCGGTACACTCGCGGTCCCGCAGACCGGCAGGCGGCTCGGCGACTTCCTGGCGCTCACCAAGCCACGCGTCGTGACGATGGTCCTGCTGACCACCCTGGTTGGCTACTACCTCGGAGCGACGGCCGCGCCGTTCGACTACTGGCGCCTGCTGGCAACGCTGATCGGCACCGCGTTGGCCGCGGGCGGCACCCTGGCGCTGAATCAGTACCTCGAGCGACACGCGGACGCGCGCATGGAACGCACGCGTGACCGGCCCCTGCCCGACGGACGTCTCGCGCCGCTCGACGCATTGATCTTCGGCGCCGGCCTCACGGCGACCGGCATCGTCTTCCTCGCGCTCGTGGTTGGTCCGGTGCCGGCATTCGTGATCGCCGCGGTCACCGCGAGCTACTTGTTCGTCTACACGCCCCTGAAGACGCGCACGTCTCTCTGCAGCGTGGTCGGCGCCATCCCCGGCGCCCTGCCCCCCGTCGCCGGGTGGGCCGCCGCGAGCGGCGAGATCGGCCTGGGCGCGTGGGTCTTGTTCGCGATCATGTTCCTCTGGCAGATCCCCCACACCCTCGCGATCGCGCAACTCTATCGCGACGACTACGCGCGGGCGGGGATCCGCGTCCTCCCGGTGGTCGCGCCGGACGGTACCATCACGGCACGGCAGATCATCAGCAACTCCGTCGCGCTGCTGGGCGTCGCCCTGCTGCCGACGCTGATCGGCATGGCCGGTCCGGTCTACTTCCTCGTCGCCCTGGTGCTCGGGCTGGTCCTCTGCGGCCTCTCGCTCCGTCTGGCCCATTCGGGAGGCACGACCGACGCGCGCCGCCTGCTGTTCGCAACGTTGATCCACCTGCCACTGCTGCTGGCGACGATGGCCATCGACAAGGTCCCGGTGTCACCGTGGTAGACTGGTACCGCACCAAGAATCGTCGACTGGGCGCGTTCCTGTTCGGCGTCTGGGGCGCGCTGTTCGCCCTCTCGGTGCTCGGGATCCTGGTGCTCGAGTAATGGCGCCCCGTCGCGTAACACCGAGCGGCTCGCTGCTGCTCCTCAGCCCTCAGATCCCCATGCCCGCAACGGCACCGGGTCTTCCAATCAGCAACGCCCGGCTGGCGATGGTGATCTTTCTCGCCTTCGAGACCATGTTGTTCGCCGCGTGCATCGCGGCCTTCCTGGTGTTCCGTCTGAGCGCCACAGCGTGGCCGCCCGCCGACCTTCCACGCCTCCCCATCACCGTCACCTGGCTCAATACGTTCGTCCTCATCGCGAGCGGGTACGCAATGACCCGCGCGGTCGGAGGACTGCGCCGCGCCGACCAACGCCAACTCGAACGCGGCCTCATGGCGGCGGGTATCCTCGGAAGCATCTTCCTCGCCGTGCAAGGCTCCGAGTGGATTCGTCTCGTCCGACACGGCCTCACCCTCTCCACCGGGATGTATGGGGCGACGTTCTACACCTTGATTGGCTTCCACGGCGTGCACGTCTTGAGTGCCGTCCTCTGGCTGCTCCTCCTCATGGTCGGTGTGCAGCGCGATCGCTTCCGGAACCGCGTACGGGTCCCGATCGAGCTCTGCGCCATGTACTGGTATTTTGTGGTCGCCGTCTGGGGCGCCCTTTTCTATTTGGTGTATCTACTATGAGCCTACGACACGCCGCATCGAGCGCCGTCACCGCACTCATCCTCGCCTTGCCAGAGCAGGTCCTCGCGCAGGGCTGCGCGATGTGCCGCACCACCCTGGCGGGCTCGGACGATCCTCTCGTTGGCGCAATCAACACGAGCGTCATTTTCCTGATGTCGATGCCCTACCTGATCGTCGGGTCCATCGGCGGATGGGCGTATATGACCGTTCGGCGACATCATGCCGCGTCGCCCGCGGAAACGCATGAATCGGTGGAAGTGGAAGGAGACCACACGTGAGCGAAGCTGCAACCCTTGATCACGCGCTGGAGGTACCGCCAGCCGAGTCGCCGCTGACCCCGGAGAGTTGGGGCAAGCTCGGCATGTGGCTGTTTCTCGCCGGCGATGCGATGTCGTTCGGCGCCCTACTCGCGGGCTACGGCGCGATGCGCTACGCCAGCGGCGACTGGCCGAATCCCGCGGAGACGCTCGGCATCTCGCTGACCGCGTTCATGACGTTCCTGCTGATCTGCAGCAGCGTGACCATGGTAAAGGCGCTCGCGGCCGTGCAGGAGGGCGAGCAGGCCAAGTTCGTGCGCTTCCTGAGCCTCACGATCCTCGGCGGGGTCATCTTCCTCGGCTTGCAGGCCTACGAGTGGACACACCTGATCCATCGTGGCCTCACCCTGACGGGCAATCCGTGGGGAGCATCACTGTTCGGCTCCACGTTCTTCGTCGCAACCGGATTCCACGGCATGCACGTCACGGCGGGCGTGATCTATCTTTTGTGCATTCTCGTCCAAGGCTTGCGTGGGAAGTACGGGCCGGACAACGCCACCCCAGTAGAGATCGTGGGCCTGTACTGGCACTTCGTCGATCTGGTGTGGATTCTCGTGTTCACCTTCGTGTATCTTCTGTAGAGGGAGCGGATCATGACAGACACGCATCGGGAACACCCCAACTACATGGCCATCTTCTGGTGGCTGCTCGCCCTCACGATTCTCGAGGTGGGCGTGATCTACCTCCCCATCGCCAAGACGGCCATCGCCATCTTGTTGGTCGGCATGGCGCTCACCAAAGCGGCGCTCGTGGGACTCTACTTCATGCACCTGCGGTTCGAACGGGTAACGTTGAGCCTCATCGCGATCACGCCACTCGTCATCTGCGTCTTCTTGGTACTGATGCTGACTCCCGATCTCACGGCGGTCGTACACAAGACCGAGACGACGACAGCCCCCGCCGAAGCGCACCACTGACGCTACGGCGCGCGCTTACACGCACGCGCGCCAGAGGTAACCCATGCCGTCAGCCTGGCAGTCATCCGCCGGAGAGGCGCGAGCACGCTCGCTGGTATGGGGCGTACTCGTGCTCGTTCTCGTGGGAGCCGCGGTCGCGGGTGCCTGGTCCATCCTCGGCGGCGCGAGGCGGACAGCCCCGGCCGTCTTCGGCCAGGTCCCCGCTTTTTCGTTGGTCGAGCGAAGCGGCAAGCCCCTCTCATCCCGCGACCTCCTCGGGCGCCCCTGGGTGGCCGACTTCATCTTCACTCGATGCCAGGGCATCTGCCCGGTCCTGAGTGGGCGCATGGCCGATCTCCTCGGCCGTCTCGAGGACCAGGGCATCACCGACACGATCGCCGTATCGTTCAGCGTCGACCCCGAGCACGATGACCCGGCGACGCTACGAGCATACGCGAAGCGCTTCGGCGCCGACCCCGAGCGCTGGCTCTTCCTCACGGGCGACCTCGCACACGTCGAGGATCTCGTCCGACACGGCTTTCGGCTCAGCATGGCCGCCCTTCCCGAAGAGCAGCGTCGGACGGCCCCGGAGCCCATCACCCACAGCGATCGCTTCGTCCTCGTCGACGACCAGCTGAGGATTCGCGGCTACTATCACGGCAGCGACGACGAAGGCCTCGCTCAACTCGAACGCGACCTCGCCGCGATAAGATAGAGCCGCCCGCTAGCCCCGACGCGCCATGGCGGTGGCGCCGGCGAACGCTACCGCACCAAACGCCACCGTCACGACAATCGACAGGGCCAGTGGCGGCACGGCGCCGACGGCTGTGGGCATGTCGAAGTAGAGGCAGCGTCGCAGTGCGCCCATACCGTAGGTCAGTGGGTTCAAATGCATCGCCCATCCGAGCCAGCCGGCGGCTCCGGCGACTGGAAAGAAGGCCCCGGAGAGGAGCCAAATGGGCATGAGAATGAGATTCATGATCGCGTGGAAGCCCTGGGTGGACTCCATGCGCCAGGCGATCACGAGCCCCAAACTGGTGAGTGCGAACGCCACCACGGCCATCACGGCCACGCTCGCGAGCGCGGCCGACAGGGTAAGGGGCACCCCCACCATGGGCGCGAGCGCGAGCAGGAGAGCCCCCTGGGCCACGGCAAGCGTGGTCCCTCCCAGGGCCTGGGCGAGCACCACCCGCGCGCGCGAGATAGGCGCGACCAAGACCCCCTGTAAAAACCCGGAGCGCCGATCCTCGACCACCGCGATCGTGGAGAAGATCGCCGTGAACAGCAGGACCAGGACGAGGATCCCTGGATAGAAGTACTGCAGCGCATCAACGTCGGTGGGCGTCCCCGCAGGCCGGAACGACAAACCAAAGCCACCGCCGAGGAGAATCCAGAAGAGCAACGGCTGCGCGAACGCGCCGATCACCCGGCTTCGCTGGCGGAGGAAGCGTGCCATTTCCCGCCACCAGAGGGCGTACACACCGCCGAACCCGCTCATTCGGCGGCCTGATCCCAGAAACGTTGTCCCGTAACGTGCACGAACACGTCCTCGAGCGTCGGGCGTCCGAAGGTCACGGACTGAATGTCCCCGGGAAACGCCTCGACGACCTCGCGCACGAACTCGTGGCCGCGGGGCGTCTCCAGCCGCAGCGCGCCATCGACGAGGCGGAGATCGTATCCGAACCGCTCGCCGACCGCGGCGCGGACGCGGTCGATGTCGTGAGCCGTGATGACCACGACATCGCCGCCGATCGTGGCCGTCAGCTCGGCGGGCGTCCCGAGAGCGACGACCTCTCCACGGTGGACGAAACCCACCCGATCGCAGCGCTCTGCCTCTTCCATCGTGTGCGTCGTCAGCAAGACCGTCAATCCTTCCGTCTCGCGGAGATGGGTCAGGTGGTCCATGAACTCGCGCCGGGCGCCAGGGTCGAGCCCGGCGCTCGGCTCGTCGAGCAGCAGGAGTTCCGGCTGATGCAGCAATCCTTTGGCCAGCTCGACCCGCCGGGCGAGACCACCAGACAGCGTCGCCACGCGCTCGTTGGCACGATCCTCCAACCGCAACCGCTGCAGCACGGCAACCACGCGCTCGTCGAGTCGACGACCCGTCCATCCGTACATTGCGCCGTGACAGCGGAGATTCTCGGCCACCGACAGCAGGCCGTCGAGGCCTGGATGCTGGAAGACGACCCCGAGGCGCCTCCTCACCGCGGCCAGATCGCGTTTCGGATCGTCGCCCAGAATTCGAACGCTCCCCTGCTGCGGTGCGCATACGGTGGCCAGCACTCGGAAGAGCGTCGTCTTGCCGCCGCCGTTCGGACCGAGCAAGCCCAGGATCTCTCCGCGACGAACGTCGAGATCGACGGCCCGAAGGGCACAGCGCTCGCCGTAGTAGTGCGATAGGCCACGAACGACGATGGCGGGCTGTTCCGGAGGACTGACCGTCATCCGGCGTCCGGATTCAAGAGGTACTCGACGCTCAGCCAAAGGCTCCGAGAATAGCGAAAGAACAACAGCGGCAAGGCGACACTGCACACGGTGCACACCGTGACGACCGTGGTCGAGCTCAGGTCACTCCACCTTTCGAGCCCGAGGAACGCGGCGAGGCAGAGCGCGATCGTGAAGACGTAGTTTAGGTAGATGGCGCCGACGAAATAGCCCTGTGCACGCTCGAACACGAAGCCGCAGTGACCGCACTGGTCGTGCATCGTGAACCAACCTCGAAAGAGGGGCGCCGTGCGACACCGGGGACACACTAAGGTGACACCCGTCCGAACGGTTCGCGCTACGTCTGCAATGGTCATCGTTGGCTGGGAGGACGCATCCTGCCACAGGTGCCTAGGGACGGCCAGCCGACACTGGACGCACGAATGCCTGTCATCCCGAACAGCGTAGTAGAGGGACTTCAACCGCCAGGACGGCGGAGGCAGCGCCGAGGATGGCGCATGGGGGGAATGGGGACCGCGAGCGGAACGCAGCTATCGGGAGGGCCCCGGAGCCCAGAGAGCGCCGGGGCGTCGTACTCAACCAGTGGCGGCCTGCCGACTCTCGTGGATCCCTTTCAGGTGGGCGACGGGCTTGGGCATCCCATCTTCGAAGCCAATCGAAGGAATGGCGCTCGCCACAGGCAAGGTTGAAGGCTTCGCCCGTACCGGCCGCTGAAGATCCGACAGTAGTAAACTAGCCAACTGCCTTCCCCAGGTCGCCCTTGGGAGCGCTGGGCTCGCCCGCGGAAGCCCGGGCGCGGGCCCCGGCAAGCGCACGCCTGCCACCATCGAGAAACGCATTGCGGATCTTGTAAGCGGTCGTATGGCTCACCTGATAGTGCAGGCAGATCTCTTCCAGAGAGCGATCTCGCTTGACCAGATCCAGGGCCAGCGCGAACCGCTCCTCGGGTGTCAGCTTCTCCCGTTTCCTCATGAGGTGGAACTCCTTTGGTCGCTTCGCAACTACACCCGTCACCACGACGGGTGCACACGCGAAATGCTGCTACAGGCCGGGCCATGGGCCCGGGAAAGCGCCGGCCGTACCCGAACGCTCAGGGGTGCTGCGACGGACGATCGATACGGGCGGGTCGCGGGGTCACCTCTTCGACGGCGACCGGGGCGGGCACACGAGGGCGCCTACTCGAAGTGTTGAAGCGGAGGATATGCCAGATCGCGGCAACTCCGTCCCGCCAGGTGATCTTCTTGCCCTCGTCGTAGTCGCGCCCGCGGTACGAAATCGGCTGCTCGTACACGCGACAACGCAGACGAGCCACCTTCGCCGTAATCTCCGGATCGAAGCCGAAGCGCTCGCTCTCGAGTTCGATCTGCTCGATGACCTCGGCCCGGAACAACTTGTAGCCAGTCTCCATGTCGGTGAGATTCAGATTGGTGCACACGTTGGAGAGGAGCGTCAGCACGTTGTTGCCCACATAGTGCCAGAAGTTCAGGACGCGATGCGGCCCGCCGAGAAAACGCGAGCCGTAGACGACATCCGCGTCGCCGCTCTCGAACGGCGCCAGGAGCGCGGGAATGTCGCGCGGATGATACTCGAGATCGGCATCCTGCACGATGATGATATCGCCACGCGCTCGCGCGAACCCCGTACGCATGGCACCGCCCTTGCCTCGATTTTGCGCGTGGAAGAACACACGCACCTCGCCCCCGGCCAACTCGCGAAGAATCTCGCGCGTACCATCGAGCGAGCCGTCGTCGACGATCAGAATCTCTTTCGGATGCGTGAGCGCCTGTACCCGCGCCACGATCTCCCGGATCGTTGCCGCTTCGTTGTAGACGGGCATGACGATCGACAGCGTCAGCGGGGCCTCGCTCATCGCAGCGTCCCCCGGCGAATCTCTTCATCGGTAGCGCCACGAACCGCCAGCACGCGCGCCGAGATCGTGAGACATTGCCCGGCGGCTTTCGCGTTAAAATCGGCCACGACTTCCTCGTCGACGATCTCGACGACCTTAAAGTCCAGGGCCTTCCCGTCGCGAGCTTTTAGTTGGTACCGAGCACCGATCTCGATGTCCAGATCGGAGGGAAGCTGGTCGCGCGGAATCCGACGCACCAGCTCGGCCCGCCAGGAACCGTAGGCCTCTTCGGGCGAAAGACGCAATTCGCGTTCTGCGCCAGGCGCCAAGCCCTCGACCGCGGCTTCCAACGCCGGGAAGATCTGCTCGTTGCCGTGGAGGTAGCTGACAGGCCCGCAGTGCTCGGTGGAATCGATGAGGGCGCCATCCTCCAAACGCGCTGAGTACTCGATCGTCACGACCGTATCTTTGTCCACATTCATGCTGATCTCGATGTCCTCTACTGTTTCGTACCCTTTGCAACCAGAGCCGTCAGCGCCTCGACGTCGCCCCCGGACCCCCCCTTGGTGACGAGGAGTGTTCCGGCCGCGATTCCGGTTGCGATCTCCGCGATGGCTACCAGGGGCACGGGGCGTCCGTGCACCATGAGCTCCGTTGCTGACAACCGCCGCAACACGCCATAGCTCGTTTCTCCGCCGATCAGGATCAGGCTGCCGATCGGCCCCGCCGCTGCGACACGGTACACGGCCTCGCTCAGCGTATGCTCGATCCGGCGGAGGGCCTCCGCCGTCGGCGAGCCCTCGACCGACGGCGCCTCCAGAATCACATTCCGACCACGATCGAGGAGGCGACGCACCTCGGCCGCCAGGGCTACCGCCCTTCGCCCATCGACGAGCTCGCGGGTGGCGAGATCTGCCGCGACGAGTGCCGCGGTCTGTGCGTGCGCCCGGGAATGCAGGCTGCCACAGACAATCAAGGTCGGCGGACGGAGCGTTGCCCGAACCGGAGCCGAGCCGACCGCGTTGCCGAAGTCCCCCCGCCGGACGAGGGCACTCGCGAGCGGGACTGATCCTGCGAGGCACAGTGGACGCGGCAGCGTGAGAATCGAAGACACCGCCTGCTCGATATCGGCCTCGGTGTCCGCATCGACGATCACGAACCGACACCCGGAGTCGACGAGCTCGGCCGCTCGGCTGGCGAGTCGCCCCGCACGTACGACGCCCGCGTCGACGACCGCGGAGGACCAATCACACTCGTCGGCCAGCACGGCGGCAATCGAGGATTCGGCACCCTTCCCTTCAGGATCCCTCGCGAACTCGGTGGTACCAAGAAGCTGTCCGCCAACCCACTGCTGACCAGCACGCGTCACACGGCCGACGGCAGGAATCGCGGGAATGACGAACGCACCGGACGCCCCGCTCGCCGTCACCGCCGCGGCCAACTCGGCACCGAGGTGCCCACGAAGCGCGGTATCGATCTTCTTGAGCAGCAACCGCGGCACGCCCCCGGCGAGCGCCCGCTCCACGCGACCCGCGGCCTCGGCCGCCGTCAGGGAGCGGCTTTGCGTATTCGTAACCTCGACCTCGCCGACACGACCATCCAACGATCTGGCAAGCCCGTCCGCATCGACCAAGACGCGCACGGCATGGCCTTCTGCCGCGAACTCGCTTCCGACGTCACAGGCCCCGGTGACGTCGTCCGCAATCACCCGCAGGCCCCTCACCGCATGAGCACGGCGCGCGCCGGCGCGCCATCGACTCCGAGTAGCTTGAGTGGCAAGCACGACAGGAAGTACCGCCCGGCCGCGACGGCGCTGAGATTCAGGCCTTCAATGATGAGCATGTTGCGCCCCAGCAGGCGCTTGTGCACTGCGAACGTCTTGCTCCCAAACTCCTCAATCGAGAGGTAGTCGAGCCCGAGGGTTTTGATCCCCCGTGCGACGAGCACCTCGGCGGCATCCAGGGTCACGTAGGTGAAGTCCTCCTGAAAACCGTCGTGGTCCCAGAGGGCCGAGTTGTCGGTCTTGCAGAGAACGATGTCGCCCTCGCGCAGATCCTGATCGGCCAAGGCCGCGGCGTCGATCGCGGCGCGCCCACGGAGATCCAACACCGTGGCCTCACCGACCATATGATCGAGCGGCATCTGATCGAGGGTACGGCCGCCGTCGATGAAATGAGCCGGAGCATCGACATGCGTCCCCGTATGGGCACCCAAGGTCAGGTGAGTCAGATTCGCCGGATCGCCCTTCGCGATGGCCCGGACCTGCGTCACCTCGATCGTGGGGTCGCCGGGATAGCTGTGCATTCCCGGCCGATCCGGCACGGAGATGTCCCAGACCTGCTGCGCGCGCATCACGACTGCGCCGCCGCCTGCGGGCCCCTCTCGAGCCGGCGCGCGCCCAGCTCAGCCGCCACCTGGATAGCGCCGAGCAGATTCTCGTGGCCCGCGATCCCCTTGCCCGCGATGTCGAACGCGGTGCCGTGGCCCGTCGAGGCCCGAATGAACGGCAGGCCCGCGAGAAGCGTCACCACGTTCCCGAACCCAAGGAGCTTCACCGCACCGAGCCCGGCATCGTGATAGAGCGCGATCGTCAGGTCGAACATGCCATTCTTGGTCTTGAAAAAGACCGTATCCGGAGGCACGGGGCCGATCGCGTCCACGCCCTCGGCCCGTGCCCGGGCGATCGCCGGCTCGATCTCCTCGATTTCCTCGCGGCCGAACAGACCACCCTCGCCAGCGTGGGGGTTCAACGCCGAGACGCCGATCCGCGGCGCCGCGATCTGCTGCTCGACCAGCGCCTCGTGTGCCAGCATGATCCTCTCGTAGACACGGGCTTCCGTGACCTTGTCGATGGCCTCGCGGAGCGACATGTGGTTGGTGAGGAGCATGAGACGCATCTCGCCGAGGACGAGAATCATCGCATGGCGGGTAACGCCGGCTTCCTCCGCGAAGATCGCGGTCGCGCCTTCGTAGTGATGTCCCGCGGCTCGCATGGCTTCCTTGTTGAGTGGTGCCGAGACGATCCCTTGCACGGTATTGGCAAGAGCCATGCGCGCGGCCTGCCGCGTGTAGTGCACGGCGGCCTCCCCAAGGGCAGGATCCATGACGCCCATCTGTAGCGTGCTGCGATCGACGTTCGCGTAGTCGACGATGCCGATCGTCGCACCATCCCCACGCCACGCCACAGGCTCGGCCACGGCCGTAAAGCGAAGGTCGAGACCCGCGCGCTCGGCAGCATCTTGCATGACGCCGAGGTCACCAAGTACGAGCGGCTCGCACCAGGTGCGCAGCTGGGGCTCGGCGAGGCACTTGGCCGTAATCTCCGGTCCAATACCGGCGGCATCACCCAGGGTGATGGCGATGATCGGCTTCTGCATCCAGTCGTCCTCCGGTCTGATGTGTAGCGCGCGCGCTCAGGGCACGCGCGCGGTCTCGACAGCGCCAACCCCAGCCTCTTCGGGAAGGGGCGGCGCAACGACGCGCACGCCTGCCGCATGCTCGTCGAGTACATGTTGATATGTCGTCTCTACCTGGTCCAGCACACGATCCCACCCGTACTCGTCCTCGACCGTGCGCCGCGCCGCCCTCCCAAGTGCGGCACGGAGCCGCGGGGCGGCGAGGAGATCGACGATGGCCCTAGCATAGGCTTCGGGCCTGCCGTCCGACACGACCCATCCGTTGAGCCCGTGGCGGATGGCCTTAGCCGATCCGGCCGAGACGACCACGGGCTTCCCCGCCGCCATGTAGTTCAGCAGCTTCATCGGAAACCCCGACCATTCGTGGCGCGGCAGGAGCGCGACATCGGCAACGGTCAGCAAATCGCGAATCGTGGCGAAGTCGGCCGTCCGCAACACCTCGACCCCTTCGATCGCACCCCGCAGCGCCGCTGGCAGCTCGCCGCGGCTCGCGTGCGTTGCAATCACGAGCAACGCCTCCGGCACGGCCACTCGGACGCGGGCGATACTCGCCAGCAGAAGCTCGACATTCTGATAGCCGTCGAGGTTGCCCGTATACAGAAGGATGGGCCGGGTGCCGAAGCGAAACCGCGCCCGGATCGCACTGGCCTCCGTGGCCGAGCGCACCGGAAACTCCTCGAGGGAGCTTCCCGGCGCAATCATCCGGATCGCCCCCTCCTCGACGCCTCGCGCGCGGAGAAAGTCGACCAGCTCCCGACAGATGGCGATGCAATGATCGGCGCGTCTCGGGACCATCCGGTCGACCACGGCGCCGAACGCGCGCGCCATCGTTCGCGTGATGCGCCAACGAAAGTAGGTTGGCAGCTCCTCCGCGAGCGCGTTGTGGCTATGATAGATGAGCGGCACGCCCACCAGCTTGCTCGCCACGAGCCCCACCAGCGCGCCCTCGTAGTTGTGTGCGTGCACGAGTTCGATGCGCTCGCGCCGGAGCACCCCGATGAGGGTCCAGAGCAACGCCAGGTCGAGCACGAGCTTGCTCGCTTGCGGACCGGAGCGCGAAGCACGAATCCCGGGAATCCGCACGATGCGCCTGATCGGGATACCGTCGAGGACATCCTCGAGCCCTTCCGCGTACGCCACGACGACGACGCGATGTCCGCGCGCGGCAAGCCCTTTCGTCAGGTGCCGTACCAGTACTTGCGACCCCTGCAACGTCGGATACGGACACGCGGCTACGACCGCCACCCGCTTCGGTCGCCGAGCGCCGGGCGTGGTCATGAGCCGCCGTCCTCGAGATATCCAAGCGCGACCAGTCGGCGCCACAGCTCGGCCTCGCCATCGGCGTCGAGATCGCTGCGCGTGGGGGGGGCGGGCTTGTCTTCGATGATGGGTCGTCCCGAAACACCCGGGAGCAAGGTGCCGTCCATCCACGAGGGTACGCTCAGGCCTGCCGCGTGCAGCACCGTCGGGGCAACGTCGAGGATCGATGCAGCCTCCTGACGCCCCGCGGCGACCTGCGGTCCCGAAAGGGCCCACACGCCGTCGCTCCGATGGCTCCCGTTCATGCCACCCCCCTTGCCGGCCATGTGCTCGCTCGGCTCGAGGCGTCGCACCGCGGGCCCCTCCCCGGCACCGCTGGGAAGACACGCGAACGAATAGCCATCCTCGAGTGCCAGCTCGAGGATCAGGTCGGGCGCCTCTTCGACACACGGGCCATCGTAGATCGTGTCCCGGCGATGCACGGCGGCGACGATCGGTGCCCCGGTCTCGGGATGTCGCCAGTCGAGGAGCGCTTCGCTGATCGCGCCCACGGTCGTGTCGTAGTCCGCCCCTGGTTCGACCGTTCCGTCCGGATCACGACCCCGCACGTTCAGCCACAGGCTGGGCGCGTAGTTCAACTCCTCGGAAAAGGCACGTGTGTTGGGCATGTCGATGGCACTGAACCGCGACCAGCCCTCGAGCCGACGGGCGACACCACGCCCGAGGCGTCGGACGAGGCGCTCCTGCAGTCGCGCCGGAAGAGCCGTGAGCGCAAACTTCCGTATACCGCGCACGATGCGGGCCGCAAGCGCCCCGGATCCGCCACGAAATCCGAGCCAGCCCTGCTCGGCCAGCCACCGATTGATGTGCAAGACGCTCGTCCCCGCCCCACCGAATCCATGGTCCGAGGCCACCAGCACCGTGGCGTCGCCGGGCACAGCGGAGAGGAGCGACCCCAGCGCCGCATCCAGACGGCCGTAGATCTCGGCGATGGCGCCGCCAAGCTCGCGTGCGCCAGCCGGGTCGAAACGCGGCGATCGCGGGTCGGCGAACATCCAGAAGTGATGACTGACGGTGTCGGCCTCGCCGAACATCACCATGAAACAATCCCACGGCTCGCGTTGCAGGACGTACTGCGCCAGGTTCCGCTTGGTCTCGATACCCTCACGGAGCTTGGGAAGCGCCGCGGCATGCCACCCTGGACCGATCCGCAGCTCCTGAAAATCAGCGAAGGCATAGCTGCCGACCGCGCTCCGCATCTCGTCGTAGAACGCGCGTGGATAGACGAAGGAGCCGTCGATCCCCGTTGCGACCGGACTGTCGAACCCGCCGACCATGATCCCGTTCAGCGGCTCCGGCGGATACGTGGTCGGGACACCGAGTACCGCCACTCGGCGCCCGGCGTCGGACAGCAAGCGCCAGATCGTCGGCACGCGCCGTTGGCGACTACTGACGAACCCGATCTGGTAACTCGCCGGCAGCCGGCGGGTAAAATCGAAGACGCCGTGCTTCCCAGGGTTGGCGCCGGTCATGAACGAGGACCAGGCCGGAAAGGTCACGGGCGGCATGGTCGAGCGCAGCACACCCGAGGTGCCGCGCTCGACGAGCCCCCGCAAGTTGGGCATGGCTCCGGCGTCCATGAGGGGACGGGCAAGATCCCAGGTCGCCCCATCGAGCCCGAAGATCGCGATCACGGACTCGCGATCCCGCGCTCACTCCGCAACGTAGCCGAGCGCTCGAAGACGTTCCCGTGTTGCTCCGTCGATGGCAGTCTCGGCCGCCTCGACCGCCGAGGAGACGGCATGCGCCTCCACCGCGCCAAGGTCAGCCGACAGGGCCTCGACGTCGCCCCCGCGGCTCGCAGCCAGATCCTGCTGCTCCCCGGCATCGCTCGTCATCTCGAACAGCGCGCGCTCGGGAAGGCCACGCGGGTTGGAAGCGTTCGCCTCGATCAGCTTCAGCGCGCCCTTCCGATAGGCCCGCACGCGATTCCCTTCGAGATCCTGCTCGGAGAACACGTGGTCGCGCGGACCCGTCGTGCCCGCCGCCAATGTCAGTACCCCGCCTTGCATGCTCTCGGGCACGGGAACACCGGCGCCCTGCAAAATAGTCGGCGCGATGTCCAGACTGGACACGAGCGCATTGTTGACGGCGCCGGCTGCCGCGCTACCCGCTGCCGGCTTGACCAGAAGCGGGACCGCGATCTGCTCCTCGTACAGGGTCAGTCCGTGCCACCATCCGCCGTGCTCGTGAAACTCCTCGCCATGATCGGCCGTGAGCACGATCATCGTGCGATCGTAGAGACCGCGCGAGCGCAGTGCTTCGAGGAGCGCGCCGATCTGCACATCGAGATGCCGAATCTCACCGTCGTACGCGGCCCGGTACGTATCGGCGACCGAGGCGTCAGGATTGGGATTCGCGACACGTGCGAACCCCTGCCCGTCGTAGGGATGATTGAAGTACGGATCGTGCGGCTCCATGTAGTGCAAGAACATGAAGAACGGCCGTTCACCGTTGGCTTCGATCCAGGAAAGCGCACGCTCGTTCACGACCTCGGCGGGCTGGTAGTAGTTCTCGACGTGCTTGACTTCGGACAGATACCGCTCGCGAAGCACACGCAGCTGATTGTAGACCGTGAGTTGCGCCGCCTCTTCCGTCGCGCCGAAGAAGAACGCCGGCTCGAGGAAATGATACTCGTCGAACCCCTGCTGGAAATTGAACAGTGGCGCGACGTTGATGTTGTTCGGAAACCCGATCGTTCGGTAGCCGGCCGCCTGCATCACCTCTGGCAGGGTCACGACATCGTCTGGCAGAACGTCCGATTTATGCACCGCCTGGTGCGATGACGGATACAGCGACGTCAGAATCGTTGCCACCGACGGCCGCGTCCAGGACGCTTGCGAGTAGGCGCGGCCGAAGCGCGTGCCCTCCGCCGCCAATCGATCGATCGCTGGGGTCGCGCTCTTGGAGTACCCGTAACACGACAAGTGATCCGCGCGCAGCGTGTCGACCATCAACAAGATGACATTCGGCCCGCTCGGAGCCGATCCTGACACCGGGCGTATCGCCGCGGATCGGTCACTGGCGGCCGTCATCGCCGCCCACGAACCACCGATACCGAGCACCAACAGGCCTACCATGGCGACCGGCGATGCCAGCCACGGCTGCTGGCGCGCCACGGCCCTGAGCGCGAAGAACCCGACGACGATCAGGACGATCGCAACGCCCAAGGACGCCAATTGAAAAGCCATCGGACTGAGGGCTTGCCCTTCGAACGTCTCGTGAAAGACGTCTCGGAACACGCGGAAGCGCCCAATGATCGTCGCCAGCACGCTGAAAATCGAGGCGCCGCTCAGCGCGAACGCCGGCGCACCCGCCATCCGAATGCCCGTGACTGTGCCCAGGAGGGCCAGGCCGACTCCGGCACCCACACCGGCAGCCAATCCGGCGCCACCGTAGAACAGGAGGGCGAAGAACAGCAGGCCACCGTCGAATCCGAGCCCGCGCTCGAATGCGATGAGGCCAGCCTCACCAAGTCCCACTAGCGTGGCAGCCAGCACACCCCCGGCCACCGCCGCCCCAACCACCGATCGAGACCCCACGCTTGCCGCGCGCTATTCCGGGAACTCGCGGTCGAGTTCGTCGGTCCCGTGGGTCACCCGCAGGCCCTTTGGCGAGATCTTGAAGACGTCGGCGGCCTTCCAGTGCAGGTAGCGATTCTGCTCCAGCCACTGCACGTGGGGGGCGAGTTCGTCGTAGCTCTGCTGAAGCAGATCCGCCAGGTGCTGGCGCGTATGGAGGAACGGCATGGCCTCGTTCTCCGTGTGCGCACGCCGATACTCTTGCAGAATCCGCTTTCGAACATTGTTATCCGCACTCATACCGAAGCTCCACTCCTCATCAGACTACGATAGCCGTCGCCGTGACGGCAGGAAAGTTCCAAATGTCGCGCCGGTGTGGGCGGACACGGGGCGGTAGGTAACCCCGGAAGCGCCGACCCACGACGCCTCCGGGGCAATGGAACCAGTCAGGAAACTGCCTCAGGCAACATCAACTAGGGACTGGAGGCGCAGGTGCCGAGCAATGCGGCGGTACCGCTGGTGGCACCGCAATTCAGTGTCGGCACGAGATCCGGATCGTCATCGAGGATCGTGGCGTTGTTGACGTTACACGTCGCCCCGGTCACCACGATTGCGCCCTTCTTCTTGCCGCAGTTGGTGATGTTCGCATTCTGCATGTCGACGCCGAACCGTGCCGTCAGTGTGATGTTCTCGCCGGACATCAGCGTGGCATTGGATACGTCGATGCTCCCCTGCGGCGCCAGAATGGTGACATCCCCCTCGACGCATGTCTTGAGGATATTCGGCGCCTGCTGGCAATCCGCGCAGAACGTGCCGAGCTCCTGCAGGTTTGTCAGCACGATCGTCCCACCCTGCGAGAACGGACACGCGGGGTCGTTCGGATTCTGCGAGCATACCGCCTGCACCGCATTGCAGCAGAGCGTCGCCAATCCGCCAATCTGGCCGCCGCCGATGTTGACGTCGCCATTCCTCGAAATGATCTCGATCAGGTCACGCGGACAGCTCGTGGTGATGGTCGTCGCCGGGCTCACGGTCACATCGCCGTCACCCTGGATGCGGACTTCGTTCCCATTGATCGCCGCGGCCGCAATACTGATCGTGCAGAGGGGGCCCGAACAGCTCATCTCGACACGATCTCCAGCCGAGATCGCGGTTCCGCTGGTGGCAATGATGTTGCCTCCGGCGCGGATGATCGCGTTGCCGTTGCTGTTGGCGGCAATGACACTCGCCTGGTCGATCGTGATGCTGCCCGTGGCCGCGAGTGACGTCGCCTGCCCGCCTTTGCCGCTCGAGCTGACGGAGCCGCCGTTTGGTCCATCGACGGTGATCGACGCACCGCTGATCCTAGTTTGATCGCTCCCCGGCAGGGCCATCAAGGCACACTGGAGGACGATATCCTCGCCCGGCAAGTCGAGCCGGGTAATCTTGTTCACGACGGCTGCTGGGCCCGCGGCACTACAATCGCTTACGATCGTCACCGCATCGGCCGTCGTCGCGCACAGCATGGTGGCCAGCGCGGCAAGCGTCAGAGTCATGGTCTTCATCATGAGGTAGCCCCCCCCTGGAAGCATTGGAAAGCAGCGGTTGTCCCGTCAACAACTCCACAACGACAGTCGTTCAGACCCTCCGCGCCGCTACATCCAACCACCGATCGTGCCAGGTGACGAGTCCGCTCTCAGCTCGAGAATCCCGTGCTGAGCGCACGCCGGGGGAGTATCGGCGCTTCAGATCCCGTTACTGCCACCGCCTGCCACGAAAGTGCAAGGGCTACCGCGAAAATCCATGAATTTGACCAGTTACAAGCGTACGATGTTACCTCCAATGAAGTCGCTGAGCGCGTTCCTGGTGTCGACGATGAGCGGCGCCAGATGAACGATCTCCGAGTAGTTGAAGTCGCTGTGATCCGTCAGGAGCACTACGCAGTCCGTTCCCGCCTCGAGGGTCTCGCGAACCGGCACATGCGTGAGCGCCAATCCGTCCTCGGTCAGTTCGGGCACATGGGAATCGCTGTAGGACACCAGCGCGCCCTTGTCCTGCAGCATCTTGAGCACGTGCAGCGCGGGCGATTCGCGGACATCGCTCACGTTCCGCTTGTACGCCACGCCAAGGATGTGCACCTTCGAGCCGCGAACGCTCTTGCTGTCGCCGTTCAACGCGCCCGTGATCTTCTCGACGACGAAGCCCGGCATCGACTCGTTCACCTGGCCCGCCAATTCGATGAACCGCGGCTCGAATCCACTCATGCGCGCCTTCCAGCCGAGATAGAAAGGATCGATCGGGATGCAGTGCCCACCGAGTCCCGGCCCCGGATAGAAGGGCATGAACCCGAACGGCTTGCTGCCAGCGGCGTCGATGACCTCCCAGACGTTGACTTTCAGCTTGTCGGACATGAGGGCCAACTCGTTCACGAGTCCGATGTTCACACTCCGGAAAGTATTCTCGAGGAGCTTCACCATCTCGGCGACCCGCGTCGACGACACGGGCACGACGGTCTCGATACTCTGCTCGTAGAGCGTCTTGGCGACCTGGGTACAACGGGCCGTGATGCCCCCGACGACTTTCGGGATGTTCTTGGTCGTATACTGCTTGTTCCCCGGATCGATACGCTCGGGAGAGAACGCGAGATAGAAGTCCTCGCCGACCTTCAGCCCCGATTCCTCGAGGGCCGGAAGAACCAACTCCTCGGTGGTCCCTGGATACGTCGTCGACTCGAGAATCACGAGCTGGTCCTTGTGGAGATACTTCTTGATCTCCCCAACCGAGGCCACGATGAACGTCATGTCCGGGTCTTTGGTCTTCCGCAGCGGAGTGGGCACGCAGATATTGACCGTGTCGAGCTCCTCGATGACGCGAAACTCGGTCGTTGCCCGCAACCGGCCAGTGGCAACGAGCGACGCGACGTCCTCGCTGGCGATGTCCCCGATGTACGACTGGCCTGCATTGATCGCGTCGACCTTGCGTTGATCGAGGTCGATCCCGACCGCGTGGAATCCGGCCCGCGCGAACTCGACGGCGAGCGGTAACCCAACGTAGCCGAGCCCGATCACGCCTGTCTGCGCTTTGCGCTCTCGAATTTTGTCCAGGATCTCCATATGCGCTCCTTCGACTTCTTGTACCGGCGTGCCGGCACGGGAAATTCGTTCAGCTGCCATCGACCTCACCTACCTCGCATCGCCGCAGCGCGGCGAGAATCGTCGCGCGATGACGATCGATCGCCCGCCCTATGAACACCGCCTGGCTCTCAGCGCTCCCGTCCGGAAGCTTCAACCAGGACGTCTCGACACGCCCACACGTGACATTGAACAGGCAATGCCATTCGCGACCATGGAGTCGCACGAGGCCCTTCGCCCGAATGACATCGTTCGGTAGCGCTGCGAGCGCACGCTCGAAACGCCCCTGGTCCAACGCATGACGGCTCCGATAGCTGCACGAGCCAAAGGCGTCGCGCGCCAGGTGATCGCTGGCGTTCGGCCCGCCGCGCTCTCGGTAGGCCGCAACCCCTGTTGCGAATAGGATGTCCGCATCGACCGCCCCGTGGACGGCGCGCAGCTGCAATGCCCGTCCGTTCAGCCGCCGCAATCTGCGCACCACACGCTCGACTGCGCGCTCCTCGATGAGATCCGTCTTGCTGAGCACCAGGAAGTCGGCCGCCTCGATCTGCCGGCGGACGACCTCCGCCTCACGCAGACAGCGCTCGATGTTCACGACATCGACAACCGCCGTGACAGCATCGACACGCAGCCCAGCGCCCCGTACGCGATACGCCATGGGATCGGGATCAGCCAGGCCCGTCGACTCCACCACCACCAGATCGGGCCGGGCTGTGGCGACCAACTCCTGGATCGCCAGGTCGAACCTGTACTCGTCGATCGAGCAACAGATGCAGCCATTGGAAAGCTCGACCATACGCTCGACCGCATCCAACCCGGTCACCACTCGGCCGTCGATCCCGATATCGCCCAGCTCGTTCATGACGACGGCAACCCGCTTGCCGCGCAGGCCGTGGGTCAACACGTGGCGCAAAAGCGTCGTCTTCCCGCTCCCGAGAAAGCCGGTGAGGATATCGACGGCGACCGCACCCATGCGATCAGGCGGGCGGAACGAGCGAGCGACCGATCATATCGGGCGGAATCTCACACCCGAAGAGCGCCAACAACGTCGGCGCGACATCGTAGATGGACGCGACCCCGAGATCGCCAAGACAGGGGGACGTGCCGCCGACACTCGAAACGACGAGGATCCCATGCCAATCGTGATTCGCCTCGTCGGGGCCGGTGTCGTTCTCGAACGTATGGATACCTCCCATGCCTACGGCGCCGACCGAACGCCAGTCGAGGTCGCCAAAGTACACGAGCAGATCAGGGGCAACGCCACGGACCTGCCGGTAGATCTCCTCGGGGCGGACGGCCCGCGAGCGGAGCGGTAGACCGTTCTCATCCGCCAGCGCCTCGATACCCGCCACGAGATCATCGCGTACGCGTTCGTAGTCGCCGGGATCGATCGTGCCCTCCGGTTCTCGCCCGCGCACATTGAGGAAACATCGGCCATAGTACCCGCCATCCCCCCAGGCTCGCGTGCGACCCCAGTCGATAGGCACGCGCCCGATGGGCGTCGGCTCTCGCGGCGTGGCCCCGAGCGTCAGGAACCGCTCGCGCATCAGCCACTCGTTGAAACACAGCCCACCGGCCATGCGCTTGGAGCCGTGGTCGGAGACGACCACCACGATCGTGTCGTCGGACACCAGCGCGAGCAACGCCGCCAACTCCTCATCGAGCGCGCGGTAGTAGTCGCGAATCGCCGTCTCGAAGGGATTCCCGGCCTCGTACTTCCTGTGCGCGGGGTCCATGAAGCTCCAGAAACCGTGGTGCATACGGTCGAGACCCATCTCGACCATCATGAAGTAGTCCCACTCCTGCGAGACGATCAGGTGACGCGCCACGGCCCAATGCTTGCGCGTCTTCGCATACACACGCTCGAGCAAGCCAGCTTTGTCAGACGTGCGAAAATTCTCGACATCGAACACATAGCCGTCGGCCACCCGCTCGACCTCCGACTTCAGTGACTCGGGGAACGTGTACGACGATTCATTGGTGGGCGTCAGGAAGCAGCTGACCATCGCGCCCCGAATCGGACGCGGTGGATAGGTCTGCGGCACCCCGAGCACGACCGACCGCTTCCCGGCGCGGCCCAGCAAATCCCAGAGACGCGGCTCGCGTACGAGCGACGACGTAGCGAACGCGTACCCGTCGTACGAATGATCCTTCCGGTTGCGGAACCCGTACAGCCCGAGCTGCCCCGGGTCCTTGCTGGTCATCATCGATGTCCACGCCGGCACCGTAATCGGCGGGCTCGTGCTTTCGAGCTCGGCGCGCGCGCCACGAGCGATCAGCCCATCGAGCGTCGGCATCTCGGCTCGATACGTGTCGTAGGTCAGGCTCGGAGGAGCTGAATCGAGCCCGATGACAAGAACCTTGGGATGCCCCATCAAACACGCGCGGCGCAACCGTCCACGCCGTGGACCATAGTGTCTTTCCTCGACCGGGGCAACGCGTCAGCCGGCACCACGGAGACGGGCGCCCGCGGCCATCAGCATCCGAGGATACATCGCGAGGTCGGCACCTCGGATCATCACGGTTTGCCGGACGCTCGCCCCGGACTCACGGACGAACGCCACGAGCAGCATCGACGAGGCAATCGTATAGGACACGGCTGTCGAACACGCCGCTCCGGCGATACCGAATCGCGGAATCAAGAGCACGTTCAGAACGCAGTTGATCGCGAGGGCCACACTGGCAGCCAAGATGTTCACCTGTTGACGATTCCGGCTCGTGAAGTTCCTGGTGAGGATCTGGTACATCGAGATCATGATGATACCCGGCAACATCATGAACATGGGCGTGATCGCGGGCGTGTATCGGTCGCCGTAGAAGAAGGGTAGCAACTGACTCCCCATACCGACGTACAACACCGCGGCCATCGTCGTCGCGAACACGGTATGCCGACACGTGGTGCTCGTCCGCTGGTGCGCATCGGCCGCCGAGCTCCCCGCGAGCTTCGGAAAGATCACCGTTCCGACGGCATCCGGAATGTGCAGGATCGGATTCGTGACGTTGATGGCGATCGAATAGAAAGCGACTTCCGCGGGGTTGAGGTAATACGCCACGAGGTAGAGCCCGATACGGTAGTGCAAGTGAGACGCGAGCGTCTGGAGGTACGACTTCAGCCCAAAGGTCAGGGTGCTGCGCCCGACATCCGCGGTCCAGTGCAGCCTGAATTTGGCCACGCGCCGCACCCGGTAAAGCAACCAGAGGTTCACCCCCGCGAGCACGATGACCTGCGAGAGGAGCGCTTCCCACAAGCCCCCATGAAACAGCAATAGCGCGCTCGCCACGCCGCCAAAGCCGAGAATCGCCTTGTACACCGACTGTAGCGTGTACGCCCGAAACTCCTCCACGGCTTGCAGGATGGAGAGAAAGTAGCTCTCGATCAGGATGAAGGGGATCAGCAAGAGCACGAGCCACACGAAACTCGGCGGGGCTCCTTTCGTGAACGGCGCCAAGAGGCTTTGGCCTCCCGCGAAGCACACGCCCAGCATGGTGGCTGACAAGATGAGGCAGAGGACGAACGCGTTGGACGCCACTACCTCGATCGGGATCTTGCGCTTGCGAATCTGGTAGACGTTCGCCTGCGCCACCCCCATCTTCGTGAACGCGACGAGTGTCTGCGGCAGCAGCAGCAGGAGCGTGAACAGACCCCGATCGTGGGGACCGAGAATCCGCGCCGTCAGAATCCCTGTCCCGAGCCCGAAGACCACGAGCATCCCTCGGGAACCAATGATGCTCACAATGTCGAGGAGCATGCTCCCGCGCGGCTTCGTCGTCACACGTCCCCCTGGACGATCAGGGGTCGGAGCCGATAGACGGCCCCTGCTTCGATCTCGGCGGTCTTCTCGCATCGCGAGAGCAGTTCGTCCCAGAGCCCCAACACGCGCGTACCCACCGGATTGATTCCGGGCTTCGCACGCTCCGGCTCGCGCACCACGTGGGTGACACCAAACGCTTCGAGCCGGGCGACGAACTCGTCGACCGTCGCAATGCTCCGGTAGTCCATGGCCCCCTGCTCGAGTGGACTCGCCAGCGTGAATCGACGCTCCAGATGGTACGGGTGCGGAATCATTCCCAGGATCAAGACGTTGCCGTCAGGAGGAACCTCCGCGTTGACCAGCGCCCATAGCGGATAGCGGCGTTCGTATCGTGTCAGGAACTCTTCTGACGTCATCGCCCCCACGGCAACGCGCGCGGCGTCGGGCCAGCCGGGCGCCATCATGCGGAGCGACAGTGCCGCCTGCCCGACCACGGTCAACGCCAGGACGAGTGTCGCGACACGACTGGCCACCGCTCCATACGCTCGTAGCGAGTCGACCGCGCGCACCGCCACGATCAGGAGCAACGGCAAGGCGGGATGGATGTAGCGCGGGTGCGGCCACATGCCGATCACGATCGTGACCGCGTAGCCGAGCGCCAACCCCCCAAGCAGCCACGCCCGGGGATCTCGGCGCAGCAGGAGCAACCCCGGTGCGAAAGCCAACACGAATGGCCCAAGGTCGTACGCCGAGCGGCTCCCTTCGCCGAACGAATGCGGTGCCATGGTGACGTCCCAGGGAAAGCGAACACGGTCCGCGAGTGAGTCGTAGGATCCACTCTCACGCTTGCGGGCCTGATTGTCACGATAGGCCTGGTAGTAGCCGTCGAGACCAGCCGCGGCCTCGGCGCTCCAGTGCGCGCCTCCGAATACACCATACCCGAACGGAAAGATCGGGTTCCCGGTCGCGGCGGCGTTGCGGAGATAGCACGGGGAGGCGACCAATCCCGCGACGAGGCCAAACGCGACGACCGTGCGCACCGCGGCCCCAGTCGCGCCCAGCCCCTCCCGATGGAGGATACGCCCCAGAATCACCAGGCCCAGCAGGCCGCAGGCCAGCAGGCCCATGATCTTCGTGCCACCCGCAAAGCCTGCCATCACCGCACCAATGGCGAGCCACGGCTTTGCCCCCGAGTCCCACCAAGCGAGCACCGCCGCCACCGCCAGCAGAACGTACACTGCCAGTGCGAACTCGACCCACGCGCGGGTCATGAGCGTCGCCGTCATCGGCATGGTCAAAAACAATCCCGCCGCCCACACACCCACGCGTCGCCCGAACACCCGGCGTCCGACGGCGAACACCGCGAGGATGGCGAGCCCGCCGTAGGTGACGTTGATCAGACGGGCCAGCACGTCGCCGCGCAGCGCGAACGCGGCCGCGAAGAGCATGTTGACGAGATACTGAAGATAGCCCCAGAACGTCCACGGGGTCTCGAACAACGCATGCGTCTCCGCGTACAGTCGAGGATAGACTAGATGGTACTTCGTCTGGTCACCGCCGACTGGCGGGGCGAGATTGAACACGATCTCGACACTCACCAGGAAGACCCCGAGAAGCACGATCGCGACCTCGGAACGCGCCGGCTCACTCTCCCGCCAGCGCCGCACACCACGCGCCGCCAACGCACAGGTCGCCACCATCTCGCGCCGCCCGTACCATGCCGCGCCAGCCACGACCGCGAGGACGGAGGCCCCGTGCAATAGGCCCGTGAGCCCCAGCGCCAGCGTCACGTATGCGAGCAGTCCGAAGCTCAACGCGACCGCGAACAGGCTCTCTTCGAGCAGCCATGGGAACGGGACGCCGCGGAGCATCCGCCGCCCAGCACCCAGAGCAACCAGCACGAGGGCGACCATCAGGAGCAGATCGAACATTTCAGCCGGCGTATCCGAGCGCGTACGACACGTAGACGATCGCCGCCCACGCAAGCACGCCGACCGCGACCCATCGTGAGGGTCTCTCGATTTCTTCAGTAGACATAAGGAATCAGCCGGTAGGTCCTCTGCGCGTACGCTTCATATGCTGGAAGGCGCGCGCGCAACGTCGCCTCCTCGATCACGATTCGCTGCAAAACCAGCAACGCGAACACGACGCTCAACACCACGGTCAACATCGCGCCGAGGGTGAGCGGTGCCGCGAAGGCCATGGCCAGTTCGGCCAGATACATGGGATGTCGAATGATGCGGTAGGGACCCCGCTCGATCAGTTGGGCAGGCTCGCGCGGCGCCACCAGGGGACTCAGGCCCTCCCCGAGCGCGCGGCCCCAACGCCTATATCCCCAAACGCCGAGCCCGAATATCACCGCGGCGGCCATCTGCCCTACCCTCGCGGGTCGACCGCATGCGAACCATTCGAGCGGCGCGGCCAGGAGGAGCAGATAGAACACCCGTTGGTGGCGCCGGACGAGGGCCAGATGCTCGGGACGAAGCTCCGCTGCGCTCGGAACCGATGCCCGAATGACGTCGCCGCGTTCTGGATCGACGAAGCGAACGAACAGGGCGGCCACCAACACCGCGTACGACCCAAGCGGCCACAGCCCCGTCAGGCCAGATCCTCCTCACGCGCTGTCCCGACCAGCGGTAGCGTCGCGCGGCGCGCGCCCACGGCACGCCACACGCTCTGAACCGCCAGAACCCCCATGGTGATGACAGCAGCGATCGCGAGTTCCCGTCCGAGCACGGCAGCCGTCCGCCACTGCAGAATCGAGTCGACGAAACCCAGTCGCGACTGCCCGTCGATCAGAATCTCGTGAAACAGCGTCACCGGTGCCCCGTAGTAGGCGTCCGAGAACGGCCAGAAGAACGCTGCCCCAACGGGCGGTCGCGCATCTATCGTCAGCGCGTCCACCACGAGGTGCGAGGCGTAGACCGACCCGAACGCCACGGCCGCCGGCCACCATCGGTCTCGGAGCGCCGCGCGACTGATCAGCGCCGCCACAGCACCAAAGACGATGGCAGCCACGAGAGTATGGCTCACCCCACGATGGTATAGGCCTGGAGCCCCGAGCGCGAATCCGATGAGAAAATCCGCGTCGGGAGAATTGGCGATCGCCATATAGACGAGCGCTCGCAACCACCCCTGCAACCGTGTGCGACGCCCATCGAGCCGATGAATCAGGAACCCCGCCGTGGCGTGGGCGATCGGTAACGCCATGGAACGGCTGTACTACCCCACGCCGCCGGCCCGATGCTCGGAGACCTCGGCCTCAGGAGCGGGAGCCGGCGTGGGCGTCGCAGCGACCGCCGGCCGTCGTGCATGCTTCTTCCGCAACATGAAGCGCTTCTTGAACAGGAAGAAAAGATTATAAAGACCATCGCGCCAGACGTTCAGCTTCGACACGCCAATGCGCTCTCCGTAGTAGATCGGCATCTCGAACGACCGAATACCCGGGTGCGTAAACGCCTCGATCTTGATCTCTTCCGACAGCGCCATCGAATCGCTCGTCAAGTCGAGATCCGCGAGGATCTCCTTCTTGAACATCCACATGCCCGACTGCGAGTCGACGATGAACTTGAAATAGAGAAGCATCATCGTCCCCGAAAGGACCGCGTTGCCGAGGAGGCGGATCGGATTCTTCGTATCGCCGTTCTTCGAGTACCATCGGCGCGCCGTAATGAAGTCGACGTTCTCCTCGAACATCACATAGAGGAGGAGCGGAAGGCTATCGGGCGGATAGGTCCCGTCGCCATCCATCGTGACGATGATGTCACCCTTCGCAGCCGCGTACCCCGCCTTGTGCGCATAGCCGTAGCCCTTGCGCGACTCTGGCACGACCCGCGCACCACGCTCGGTCGCGGCCTGCGCCGTGTTGTCCGTCGAACAGTTGTCGACGCACACCACTTCGTCGATACAGTCCGGCATCTGATCGATTACCTCAGCGATGCCATCCTCTTCGTTGTGACAAGGGATGACAACGGAAACTCGCTTTCCTCGGTACATTGAGGGCCTCCAGTCGGATGCCGGCACGGGCCGGCGGTCGGGGGGTTGGGCGACGGTCGGGCGACCGCCGATCGTTGGACATTGCGAGGCGCGCGAACTCCAGGACGGGCCGCGCGCCACGCCTTCACAGATGTGGTGAGAGGGAGGTGCTACTGCTGCACGCCACCGTGAGTCTCGGTACTCTCGGGCTTGGCCGTGCCGTTGGCCACTCCAGCGGGCGGCGTCGTGCCGTTCAACATCTTCTGATTGTGCTCCTGAATCGCGCCATTCACGCACGCGTGCCCTTCCAATTCCTTCACGATCACCGACTCCGGACGCTCCTTGCCGGTAACCTTGCGGAGATACTTCCGGAATTTGAGGCTGCCCCACTCCTTCAAGATTCTCGGCATCATCCGTGGATTGAAGAGAATGTTGACGGTGAGAAAACACTCGTACGTACAGAAACACTTGGTATCCCGGATGAATCGACGCGTCTCATCCGCTTCCTTGCTGTACCAGATCTTCTTGAAGTCGTAGCCGGCGTCGCGCACGTTCCCGATCTTCCGATCGATGAGGAGCTCGCACGGCAGCACGTCGCCGTTGGCGAACATGCACGCCCCGAGACTGCCCGCGTAACACGGGATCTGGTACGTGTTCGTCTTCGCTACCTCGGCAATGAGCTGGTGTCGGACGATCCGCTTGGCGTTGATGAAGTCCGCGAACGGGAACGTGTCGTATCCAGTGAGCGCACCGCTCTTCATGTCCTGTTCGATCATGTCGGCGTAGTGCTCGTACTTCTTCACATCGAAGAACTTGGCGATCGACTCCTTCGGGCTCCCGCGGGTGAGGAGCGTGAACACGTTGTCCACGTCCAGCTCACGGCGAAAGTACGCGTAGTTCTCCTTCAGCACATGGTCGTTGTGCGATGAGACCGTGGTCTCGATGTTCACGTTCAGCCGCGGGTAGTGCTTCGAGAGCTTCTTCAGCTCTTTGTAGGTGTTGATCGTGCGCTCGAACAATCCGGGGAACACCCGAATCTCATCGTGCAGCGCACCGACGCCGTCCATCGAGACGTCGACGCCGAAGTCCAAGTCCGGACACGACTTGAGCACGTCCTCGACAATCTTGAGTGTGCGCGCGGTCGTGCTGCCATTGGTCGGAATACCGACGTTTCGCACACCGGTATTCTTGTAGAAGATCTTGACGATCTCGCCGATGTCCTTGCGCAGGAACGGCTCGCCACCGGTCGGCAAGAGAAACATCAAGCTCTTGCCCATGCTGGCCGTGACCTTGTCGAGCTCCTCGAGCGAGAGCTCTTGCTTCTTGAACTGCATCGACGGCGTCTCCCATCCCGGATGCGCGCCGTCCGCCAGCAGGCAGTGCTTGCATTTGGCGTTACACGCGTCGGTGATGAAGTACACCATGTACACGGGCATCGAGCCCTTCTTCGAGAACATCCGGGTGCCGTGCTTGAGGTAGTCCAGGTAGCCCATGCGCCGATCCTCCTAGTACTTCTGTCCAGCAACGTAAGTCGCGATACCGAAGAGGCTTCCCACTCCGGCAGCGACGAGTTCTATCATTAAAATGCCACAACCTTGGACCCACGACTGCACCCCACCGTACCGATGCAGGAGCCGAAGGAACGGGACGTTTAGCATGACTATAGCGACCAGGGCGAGTACGAGCGCCCCGAAAAATGCCGTCTGGCTGGTCACCAGGCCACCGAGGAGCGCCGCCAGCCCCAGGAGCGCCAATGGGACGCTCACAATGTATCCCGTCGGGACCGACGTGTCGTTGGCGACTCCCGCTTCCGAGCGTTTTCTGAGCTTCAACCTCGCAAGTGACATAGAGCGTAGGAAGTCGACCCGCAGCAGCCCTGCCAGATCGTAGCCCTTCACATGCTCCACCTCGAGCTCGGGGAAGATCCTGATGCGGTAACCCATGCGTGCAAGCTTCTGCCCGAAGTCGGTATCCTCGATGTTGGGGTTCGTGTAGTTGAGGTCGAAACCGCCAGAATCCACGAACGCTTTCCGTCGGATCGCTGCGGCTGTGGTGTAGAAGAGTGGCACGTCCTCACCCGCACGACGCGCGTACGTGTGGTACATCCACAGATTCTTGTACAAGCTGCATGGATTTCGGAAACGCATCTCTGGCGCCTGGACGGCCATCGCACCGTCGATCTCTGGATCGTCGAAGGCCTCGGACAGGCGCGCCAACGTATCGGGACGAATCATCACGTCCGAGTCGATGAAGAACAGAATGTCGCCTCGCGCCACCTCGGCACCGATGTTCCGGGCACGACCTGGCCCGAGTCGTCCGCCGCTTGGCACGACCCGACACCCATGGGCCTCGGCGATCGCTGGCGAGCGATCCGTCGACGTGTCGTCGACGACGATCACTTCGTAGGATACGTCACCCCTCGTCGCCCGGACCGAAGCGAGACATTCATCGAGTAGCCCTTCGGCGTTGTAGACGGGCATCACGATCGAGATCCGCGGATTCGTATCTTCACGATCGGACGGGCTACGCGTACTCATCGCGCATCCCCCGCATCGGCGACGTTCCGGTCCATCGTGCCGATCGCCCCTTCGAGATCGGCCTCCATCCGCGCCACACGATCGGGATCCTCGGCTGCGAGATTGTGCATCTCGTCAGGGTCCTCCGCGAGGTCGAAGAGCATCTTCTCTCCTTGCGAGGTCAGGATGAGCTTGTACGGCGTGTCGTACACGACGCGGAGCGCACGATTGTAGACGTTGCCGTATACAGCCACGAACTCCGGATTGATGTGCTCCTCGGCAAGATTCACGTGCGTCACCTGCTGCAGAGGCTCGCCCTCGACGGCCGCTGGGGACTCGGCTCCGATGGCCCGCAACACGGTCGGCAGGATGTCGACGATCTGTACCGGCTCCGTGACCTCGCCGCGAGGACGATCGGCGCCCGGCAGCTTGACGATGAGCGGAACGTGCAGCAGGCCCTCGTACATCATCCGGCCCCCGTGCCCGACCTGATCATGCTCTCCCAAGAGTTCTCCGTGATCCGACGTCACGACGATCAACGCGTTCTCGTAGCGTCCCCGTCGCTTCAGCGCCTCGAGCAGCTCGCCGATCGCCTCGTCCATCGCCAGTATCTGTCCGTCGTAGTTGGCAGTGACGAACTCCTGTTCCTCAGGCGTCAAGCCCGCCGGAATCGCGTGCGTAAAGAGGCCCTTCAGTGCGAGTCGGTCGGCCCCCGGCAAGTCACGCGCCCAGAGATCGTATGGGGCGGCCGCCAACCAATGATGTGGCTCGAGATAGTTGATGAAAACGAAGGCCGGACGTCCCTGCGGCAGGCCGTCGAGCCAGTTCAACGCGGCTGCGTTCAGTTGGCGAGCACTTCGAAAGGGCTTCTTGAATGAGGTCGGCGAGAACCGCTGCGCCAAGCGGACCGCGTGCGGCACCGGGCGGAGCAGGAGGCTCGGATGATCCTCGTAGTAGTGGAAGCCCTGTGCCATGCCGAAGCCTCGGTAGAGATTCGCAAAGTTGGCAACGAATCCTGCGGTGGCCCATCCCCGCTCCGACAGGAGTTCCGCCAAGGTCGTGTGCTCCTCCGAGAGCGGAAATACCCGACGGCGACCGGAAATGAGGGGACCAGAATGCCATCCGCCCGCGTAGTGGGCACCGTGGCTGCTG
Organism: Deltaproteobacteria bacterium; assembly: GCA_029262315.1. GTDB lineage: Bacteria > Desulfobacterota > Binatia > UTPRO1 > UTPRO1 > JAJCZP01. Next base: position 30,830 of record JAJCZP010000084.1, read on the forward strand.
GGGAACTTCCCGGTGAGCATCGACGCGTGCCCAGGGACCGTCCACTGCGCAGGCGAGCGTGCCTCGACGAAGTTGAGACCGTCCTCGGCGAGCTCGGTCAGACGCGGCGACGTCTCGCGATGATAGCCGTACGTCGACATATGGTCAGCGCGGGTCGTATCGAGCGAGAGCAAGATGACATCGGGCGCACCCGCGGCGGCAGTCGCGCCGTCATCAGGGGCCGAGAACGGCGCGATCGAGAACGGATGACCCCAAACCATCGCGACCACGGCTGCCGCGGCAAGCTCGGCGCCGAATCGAATGCCCGGCCGTCGAACGATACCGCCAATGACGCGATCAGCGAGAACGGCCAGAAGCGGCAGCGCTGCCACGAGAAGCGGGAGCGTCGCACCACTCGGCTCCTCGTGCGCGAAGTACGTGCTCTGTACTTGGCTGATGCCGGCCTTGCCGAGAGCAGTCGCCCCCGTGGCCAACACCGTGATGTGGAGGAATCCGAGCACGCCAGACCCGGTACGCGCCAGCCGCACACCGAGCACGACAGCCGCAGCCGCCAGCCCTAAGAACAGCGCCTCCGCACGCCAGCCAGGGGGCTCGTAGATGCGAATGAGGCCGAACGCCGCGGTCAACGCGAGTGCCAGCGCGACGGCGTTCCTGCTCCAACCGACCGCACTCAGGATGGCGCCCACGAGAATACCCGCCACCCCGGCGACGGCGAGATCCAGGCCCAACATGACCAGGGCGGCCCGCACTGGGATGACGCCGCCGAACGCCCAGTTCGCCGCCGCTTCGACGAGCCACCACACCACGCCAGCGGCGAACCCCGCCGCAAGCCCCGTCATCATTCCGTTCGCGATACTGCGCGACGGTATCGTTGCGTCAGTCGACATCCTGGCCGGTACTCCTCCGTTGCGTCATTGCCTGCTTAGTCCCCGCGGTCACCGACCCGCCTGGTCTTAGTCTCCCGCCTGACAACCCGCCTGGTCCTAGTCTCCGTGCTCACCGAATCGCCACAAGACGTGAAATGCAGCTCGGCGACCGTTCAAGTGCGTGACGATCCCGAGACCTACACCCACCATGCCCCAGAAGAAGATCTGAATCGTCACATTGAAGAACACGTTGAAGTCGGCCATCGACAGGAGGAGACCAACGATCGAGCTGAAGATGGCCCACACGATGCGCTTCATGTGCGGCTCTCGAATCCGATCGTAGCCACGGTACAGCGCGGTGAGGGTTGCCGCGACAATCCAGAGCATCAGCCCCCAACCGATCAGCCCGTGTTGCCTGATCAGGGTGAGATGCATGTTGCGGGAGATCCAAAGCTGATCGGACTCCGCGATCGAGGCGATGGCAACACGGCGGGTGCTGCCCACGCCGACCAGCAACTCGTTGAGTGGGGCCGAAAATACCTGATGCACGGCCTCACCGCGACGCTGCGCGGCCGCGGTCACCGAGGGCATGGACAGCCCAACGCCGTCTCCTGCCGCCACGGCACCGAAGAGAATGACCGCCGCCAACGTGGCGATTCCCACGTAGCGGTACCGCGTCTTCCACAGAAACACCCCGACTGTAACGAGAAGAGCCGCGAGGCCCATGCGGGTATGGGTCAGAAAGACTCCCACGAGTGCGATGGTCGAACACCCCACCCAGAAATCCCGCTGCTCGCGTGACCCGCTATGCAACAACTGCGTCAGCAGGAACGGTATGCCGAGCACGAGGTAGGTCGCGAGCAGAATGGGACTACCGAGCGTCGACGACATCCGCGCCGCCACGGCCTCACCCAGCTGTCGGTCGAGCCCTATCTGAAGGAGGCCGATCATCGACAGCGTGACGGCAGAGAGCCCAATGACGGTCGCCACGAGGTTCGCTTCCGTACGTGACAGCCTGGTCATCACGATGAGCAACGTCAGACAAAACCCCGTCGCGACATAGTAAAGGACACCCTGCACCGCCAGCAGCGGCTCGGGCGAGAACGCCGAGGCTGCGAGCGTAAAGATGACGAACGCGGCAATCGGCTTGTTGACCGGCGTCTCGTAGAGACAGAGTTGATGGCGCGGTGCTCGCTGTGCCGTAATCCAAGCCGCGCTCAGTGCAACCAGGACCTCGAACGGGCTCAGCCCGAAGCTGCCCACGTTGATCTCGAACGGAAAGTGGAAGAGACCCGGGGCCAGGGCTGAGGAGAAAAACAGGAGCGCGAGCAGGACTCCCAGCGTGAGCCAACGGTTCAACACCTTGATGAAGGTCAAGGTCACGAGCCGGACGTCCAGGTACCACGACTGGTTCTGGATGTAGATGCGATCGTAGCGCAACTTGTCTCGCGGATGCGTGAAGTACCCTCCCCGCACCTGCGCAAGGCCGGTCATGCCCGGATTGACCGCGAAACGGTCCTGATAGCCCGGAATCTCTCGCGTGAATGTCTCGAGGAAGATCGGACGCACCGGACGTGGACCGACGAGGTTCATCTCCCCGCGGACTACGTTCCAGAGCTGCGGAATCTCATCACACTTGGCCCGCTTCAACATCCGGCCGACACGGGTATAGAGACCGTCCGAATGCTCCAGTAGGCGCGCGCCGATCTTCTGCTCCGCACCGATCTCGAGCGTGCGGAACTTGTAGAGCATGAACGTGCGAGCACCACGCCCAACACGCTCGCCGGCATACAGAATCGGCCCCTTACTCGTCGCCTTGATCGCCAGCGCGATCGCGAATGCGAGGGGAGACAACAAAACAAGTCCGATGAGCGCCGCGAGCCGCTGCCACAAAGGCGTGGAGCCTCCGACGACGAGGACATCGGATCCCGGCAGGCTCGCCGCCTGCTCCTCCGGAGGAACGAGGGGCTCGGACGGTGGGGAAGAAGCGCTGGCGTGGGTGTGGAGGGACATGTTCGCCTCAGGGGTCATGGGGTGCGAGTCCATTGGGCATCGGATGAGAGGTCGAGGGCTCGATGGCGGCCGCCGCGTGCGGAACGCCGGCGCGGAGACGCTGCCAGGCATCGTGCCAGGTCATGAAGACCAATAGCGTCCACAATGGACGACTATTGTCGATACGCATCGCATCGTGTTCGGTGATCAGCCGCTCCACGACCTTCGGCTCGAACAAGCCGACCCGTCGCAGCGCCGCCGGAGACAGGACATCAGCAACCACGTCGCGAAGCTCGCCGCGGAGCCAGGACGCAACCGGGACGTTGAATCCGCGCTTCTTGCCTCGAAGGATCTCGGCGGGCACGTGGTTCTTGAGTGCCTGCTTCAAGACATGTTTCTTCGAAAAACCCTTCAACTTGACGTCACTGGGAAGCCGAGCTGCCAGCTCGACCAGCGCCGTATCCAGGTAGGGCACGCGCGCCTCCAGCGAGTGCGCCATGCTCATGCGGTCGGCCTTCGTCAGGATGTCGTCTGGGAGATACACGTGGGCGTCGATCGCCTGCAGCCTGGCCAGCCAATCCTCGGTGCCCGCGCGCGCCGCGGCCTCCCGGAACAGCGCCGCCGTCTCGAGATTGGCACGGTACGCCGCTGTGGTGCACAGCTCTGCTTGGGCTTCGTCGGAAAGCACGACCTTCCACCAAAAGTGCCCGTCCGCAAGAGGTAAGTGCGCCCCGGCCACGAATCGCTTGGCCTTGTAGTCGAGGCTGACCTTGGCGTGCGACACAGGAATCCGCTGCACCAGGGACGGAATCAGGCGACGACCCAGCACATCCGGAAGCCGACGGTAGTAGGAGGCCAACTTCCCAGCAAGATAGGTCTCGTATCCCGCAAAGACCTCGTCTCCGCCCTCGCCCGAAAGCACGACCTTGACCGTCCGGTGCGCCAGCTCCGAGACGTAGTACACCGGGATAGAGGAGGAATCCGCGAACGGCTCGCCGAAATGATGGACCAGCGCCGGCAGAATCCGTACTGCATCCGGACGGACGACGATCTCGTGATGCTCGGTGCCATGCCGCTCGGCCACCTTCCGCGCCAGATCCAACTCGCTGAAGCTCTTCTCCTCGAAACCAACCGAGAAGGTGTGGATCTGCTGATTCGTGATCTCGCGCATCAGCGCCACGAGTCCGCCCGAATCGACCCCACCAGACAGAAACACGCCGACGGGCACATCCGACAACAGATGACTCTTCACCGACGCTCGCAGTGTCTCCAGAACCTCCTCCGCGTAGTCCTCGTGACTGCGCGTGCGTGGTGCCGGATCGAAGCGAAGCGTCCAGTACCGCCGCTCGACCTGCCGACCGCCATCCTCCACCGTGAGTTGGCACCCCGGCTCGAGCTTGCGAACGTTCCGAAAAATGCTGCCCGGCGCCGGGATATACCCCAGCGACAGATAGTGGTGCAGGCTCTCGAGATCGAGTTCTTCGCACCAGCCGCTCACGATCAAGGGCGTGACTTCGGACGCGAACGCCAAGCCCGCGTTCCCCGTCGCCACGTACAACGGTTTGATGCCGACCCGGTCACGCGCGAGGATCAGACGGCGCCGGCGCACATCCCAGAGTGCGAGGCCGAACATGCCATCCAGAAAACGAACGAAGTCGTCGCCGTACTCCTCGTACAGGTGCGGAATCACCGAAACGTCGGAATGCGACGGCATCCTGTGGCCCTTCGCCTCGAGCTCGAGGCGCAGCGTCGGCGAGTTGTAGATCTCGCCGTTGCAGACCACCTGCACACTCCCATCCTCGTTGCTGATCGGCTGATGCCCACCGCCGAGATCGTTGATACTGAGACGGCGCATGCCCATCCCGAACGTGCCGTCGCGATAGAGGCCTTCGTCGTCGGGACCGCGATGAACGATCGCGGCACACATGCGGCGCAGAACGGCCTCCTCCACCGGAGGACCTCCATGGCGCCCCAACTGTCCGACGATTCCACACATAGTGCTAAGCGTTCACCTGTCCGACGTTCGGCTGCCCTAGCCAGCGATATCGCTCGATCGTCACGGCAAAGGCCTCCTCGTGGTAGAGCCGCGGCGCCACGCCGATCCGCGGTACGATGAATGGATTCGTGCTGCCGTCAACGATACCGGGTCGCGAGGTCACCGCCGAGCGGAAACCCAACTCTCGAATCAGACCCGCGACCGCATCGTTGAAGTGTGGATACCGCCCGCCTGTGTTCGGGTACGCAAAGTCGGTCACCGGAGCACCCACGATGGACTCGAGGCGCTCTCTGCACACGACCAGCTCGGCGCGGACCTGCTCCGGCGAGAGCAGCGTCATGTTGCTGTGCGTCTGCGTATGCACTCCGATCGTCACGCCCCCTTCGTGCAGCCCGCGAATCTGATCCGAGCTCAGCATGGTCTCGCGCAGGGAGGCGTCACCGTTGACTCCGAGCTCTTGGCGAATCGTCGCGAGAATCCGGCGCCGGAGCGGCGCCTCCACAGGCACGAGGACGTTGGTGAGATCCTTGATCGTGACCTGACGCTCGCTGGGGTCACCGAGTCGGAACTCCTGCCGTTCGCCGATCTCGACGCGCAGCGAAGTCTTGGAGGTCGCCATCACTGCCGCCCGCAGCTCCGACATCCAGAGCGTGGCGCCCTCGTCGATGGTCTCGCTCACAACATAGACCGTAGCGGGCACGCCGTGGGCGCGAAGGACCGGCAGCGCTTCGCGAAAGTTGTCGGCGTACCCATCGTCGAGCGTGACCGCGACCGTCCCAGGCGCGGGCGCCCCACCGTCACGCACCGGGCCAATGATCTCCTCGAGGGGCACCGGACGATAGGCGCGGCACAGGAAGCGCATCTGCGCATCGAACAGGCTTCGAGGAATCGTAATGTCCGGACCAGCGTAGGGCGTCTCCGGCGTCGCGTCCGGCGCGACCGCATGGTAGCGCAACACGACGCTTCGCTCGCGCCGACGCAGCCGACGCAGCATAGCCAGTACCCCGAAGTGATGCGCGGCCAGCTTGGCGGCGCGACGCAATGATTCCGCGCGTGCCGTGCTCACCGTCTCTCCCCCGCTTGCTCGTTCATTGATTGTCTCGTGGTTGCTGACTCTCGACCGGTCCCGAGGCCGATCCGATGATCGCTCCGCGCACACGACGCCAACGCTCCATCCCAATGACTCGTTTGCCCATGGCCTTCAGGAGGTACCCGCACTTGAGCGACGCCATCGTCACCGCCCGCCCCTCGAGCACCCGCTGCATAAACGTCGTCGACGTTCCGCTTTTCACCGCGATCCGCGGAACGTGATAACGGTCGGTGCGGCGATCACAGAGCCCGGGTTCGCTGGTGCAGAACATGTCGTACCCGCAGTCGGCAAGGACCGCCCCGATGTCTGGCGGCGCGGTACCGCGCGGCAACGAGGCCACCGTAACCGGACGACCGAGACCGTCCTCCAACACGCGCTTCGATTCCCGAAACTCCCGCTCGATGTCAGGCAGCGCCAAGCGCTGCATATGCGGATGCGTCAGCGAGTGGCTACCGATCTCCATGCCGCCGTCCGCCATCGCACGCAGCTCTCGCCACCCGACGTACCCGGGAGCACCGACCTGCCCCGCAATGATGAAAAAGCACCCAGTCCAGCCCCGCGCTTGCAACATCGGAAAGGCCACGGAGAAGTCGCTCGCCGATCCGTCATCGATACTGAGCACGAATCGCCGCCCGGGCCCGGCGCTCTGCGCGTCGGCCAAGGCACACGCCTGGCCGCCCGCAGCCGCGAGGGCGTCGAGGTGCTCGGCAAAACGCGCGCTCGTCAGCACGTACGGTCGATGCGCGGGACTCACACGTGCGCGCGCAGCCTCGTCGGAGACGAAGTCGTGGTACACGTAGATTGGTACGCCTGACACAGTGCGATCACGCTGGTGCGTGGAGGGTGCTACTGATGCGCCGATCCTGCCCCGTTGCCGTTGGGAAGCACGGACGCGTACACGCTCTCGAGCCGTCGCACCATCG
>JAJCZP010000085.1 GCA_029262315.1 Deltaproteobacteria bacterium
CACGTCTCAATACCGCGGTAGATGCGATCCAGGAACGTTTCGGAGACGCCGCGCTCCGTCGTGGGCAGGCGACGGTCGAGCGTGCTGGGCTGTCGCTGCAAGTGAAGCGCGGCGACGAGGAAACGACCCCATGAGCAGAGACGAAGGGAAGGCCCCACCATGCGTGATTCACTGACCCGAAGAGCGTTTCTGCGAGGCGTGGGAGCCGTCGCGGCGACGAGCGTGATCGCAGGGCGACTGACTCCCGGAGAGGCCCGGGCCACGACCCCGCGCGGCCCGGGGAGCGTGCGCTTCGGCGTGCAGACGCCTCCGCAGCATACGAGCTACGCGGAGATCGAGCGCGTGTGGCGCGACGCCGACGAGCTCGACCTCGACTCGGCGTTCGTCTTCGATCACTTCATGCCGATCTTCTCGGATCCGGACGGCGCCTGCTTCGAGGGGTGGATGGTGCTCGCGGCGCTGGCGGCGCAGACGAAGCGTATTCGCGTCGGTGTGCTGGTGACGGGCAATACCTATCGCAACCCGACGTTGCTGGCGAAGATGGCCGCGACGGTCGATCACGTCAGCAATGGGCGCCTGATTCTCGGTATGGGCGCGGGGTGGTTCGAGCGCGAGCACACTGCCTACGATGTGCCGTTCTACGGGCCCGGTGAGCGCGCGCGCCGGTTGGTGGAATCCGTGACGATCGTGAAGCGGCTGTTCACGCAAGAACGGACGACTTTTGACGGGAAGTACTACAGCGTGCAGGATGCGCCCTTCGAGCCGAAGCCGATTCAGCGGCCGCATCCGCCGATTCTCATCGGGGGGATGGGGCCGAAGGTGATTCAGCCGCTGGCCGCGCGGGATGCCGATATCTGGCACTTCTTCGTACGCGGGGGAGACGCCGCGGAAGCGGGTCGTCTCTGCGCCGCCTTCGACGACATCTGCCGGACGGTCGGGCGAGACCCGGCGGCGGTCGAGCGGTCGACGTCGCTCAGTAGTACGGCATTCAGCGCTATGGGGGTGCCGAAGACACGCGAGTACCTCCGTGCCCTCGTCGATGCCGGTGTTCAGCACTTCATTCTGTCGCTGTATCCGCCCTACGATCGCGACGTCCTGCGACGTTTTGCCGAGGAAATCGTTCCGGCATTTCGCAGCGTGTAGCAAGTCGCGTAGCGGGTACGAGGTTCTTGGGCCTTTCCGGAGAAAGCGGGTTGACCCTCCGGTGTGCGATTGCATACACCGGAAGCACTCTTGTTCGTTCACTCCTAGGGGGAGACTCAATGCGGATCGTATTCACCATGGCGGTTGCCGCCGTCCTGTCCATCGCTGCATTCACCGCGCAGGCGGATCACGTCGAGCTCGAGAAGAAAGACCTCAAGTGCCAGACCGCGATCGGTATCGAGACGCGTCGCTTCGTCGACCTGCGCCACGAGGCGCAGGTGCTCTGCCAGAACGCGGGTGACGGATGCAATACCGAGCGTCGTGATCGCGCCATCGCGCGCGCCGGCGATCGACTCGCAACCGTGTTGGGACGGAAGTGTGGAGGCGTCGACCTTGGCGCGTTGCATTTTCCGGGCAAGTGCGACGATGCAGACGGCGCTCCGTTCTCGGTCGACAATCTGGTGGCCTGCATCACCGAGTCGCAGGAACGTGGTATCGACGCGATCCTCGCCGTGGTCGGAGGCTCCGCTGATCGGGGGCATCCACGACGCTGTCTGCGGAACATCCGGCGCCAAGCGCAGACGTTCACCGAGCGGAAGCTGCGTGCCCGGACCCGCTGCCTCGACCTGCAGGTGAAGGGCAAGATCGCGCCGTTTCCCGAGGTCGATTGCCGGGGCGACGTGCCGACGGGACACCGCAAGACCGACAGGCTCATCAACAAAGCGACGGCGCGGTTGTTCGATGTGTTGCGCCGCCGCTGCGGCCAGGTCGATCTCGAGGCCCTCGGGTTTCCGGGCGCGTGTCCGGCCGGTGCCGGCACGTTCGCGCTCGCGGACCTACAGGACTGCGTCCTGACGGTGAGCTGTGAAGCGGTTGACGACTTGATCGGTGCTGGTTTTCCAGCCCCGACGCCAACCCCGACTGCGACCGGAACCCCGACGCCGGTCCCGACGCCCACCGGACCCGTATGAGAACGCCGACCCGAGACTTGCGTTTCGCCACATCGTGGCCGACGTAAGTCTCGGGTCGCTTGTCTGACCCCGCATCGCGTAGGCGCCGAGCGCTCGCAGCGCGCGCCTCCCACCACTCGCGCCGCGGGTGCTTTCCACTCGCGCCGCGGGTGCTTTCCACCGACCGCGCCGCGTGTTCTCAGCGCGAGACCGTAGCGTCGGCTGCCGGCGTGCGCGTAATGTCGATGGGCATGCCTAGGCGTGACTGTACGGCCGCTTTCAAGCGCTCGCGGTCGATACTGTTGGACAGGCCGGCGAGCGCGACCTCGGAAAACGCATGTGCTTCGAGGTCGTCGTACCGCTGATAGATGTCCCGGTGGACCTCGACGTAGATACGGTCGTCGGCACGCCCGAGCTTGACGGGCTGGTAGACGAACTCGCCGGACGTGCCGCGATCCACCAGTGTGTAGAGAAAGGCGACGTCTTCCGGATAGAGGCGGACGCATCCATGCGTGGTCAGCCGGCCGACCGTCCAGGGGTCGTTCGTGCCGTGGATCAGGTAAGTGTCGAGCGAGAGTCGGATGCGGTGTTTGCCGAGCGGATTGTCCGGTCCCGGGGGTACGACCCGACGTGGATGCTGCATCTTTCGGTAGATCGAGTCCGGGACGACCCAGGTCGGGTTGGTGTCCTTCGAGGTTACGGTGAAGGGCTCGATGGGCGTCTGCCAGAGCGAGTCTCCAGCGCCGATCGGCCAGGTGAGCACCGGAACCTCCTGTCCCGGCGATGTGATGTCCGGGAACATGAAGAGGCGGAGTTCGGCGACGTTGAAGAGGAGACCGCGGCGTGTCCCCTTCGGCAAGATCCAGCGCGTCGGGACGACGATCTCGGTTCCGACTTTCGGTTCCCACTCGTCGATGCGCGGGTTGGCGTCTCTGAGCGCGCGGAAGCCGATGCCCATGTCGCGCGATATCGTGAGCAGGTCTTCACCCGCCGATACCTCGTGGAGCTGCGTCAGCCCGGCGAGATCGGGGAGCTCGTGGCTCGCTCGGATGCGGGTCATGAAGCTACCGATTTTCGCGGCTGGGGCGGCGCTGTCGACCAACTCGCGAGGAGTCAGGAGGGGCAGTCCCTCCTCGGTGGGTGTGCCAGCTGCGGCGCCTACGGCGGTGAGCACCTCCGCGTGACGTTGCTGATCGATGGGCGCGACGCAGGCGGCGAGCAGCCCGCACGCGACGAGCGTCATGAGCGTGATTCGAAGGTTCATGGTTTTCGTGCCACGACGACTTTGGAGACGAAGTGGGGTTCGACGGCCTCGATCTCGAAGCCGCACTCACCGAGCATTTCCGCGAGATCGTCCTCGACGTACTCCCGGTAGAATGGCTCGTGGAAGTTCCGCGCGAATCGACCGAGGAAGAAGGCCAGCGGCCCGCTCTCGGCAAGCTGGGCTGAGTCCGCAATGACGAGTAGCCCGCCTGGCTCGAGGACGCGGTACGCTTCGGCAAGGACCTGGCGGCGCACGGTGCGGGGGAGCTCGTGGAAGAGGAAGACGCTGGTAGCGATCGTGAAATAGCCGTCGCGGAAGGGCATGTTCTCCGCGTTCTCCGCGATCAGGGACACGTCGGAGACGTCGTCGAGGACGTTCCGCGCCTCGTGCAGATAGTACGGGCTGATGTCCAACCCCGTGAGCGGCAGATTCGGATGGGCGGTGGCGATCTGGGCGAGCGAACGACCGGTGCCGCACCCGATGTCGAGCAGCCGGGCCGTTCCTGTCTTCCGAACCGCGAGCTCACGCGAGATCGGGGGAATGATCTGCCGGCGCATTACGTCCGCCGTGCCCGCGAACAGCAGCTCGACGGAGACGTCGTAGATCTCCGCCGACCGCCGGCTCAAGTAGCCGTCGGTCTGCCAGTGGAAGTTCCGACGGTAGTATGCCGGGTAGCGTTCCGGCCGGGCTTCGGTCGGGAGATCGCGATGGTCACGAGCCGAGATGCGCTTGATGACGGACGGGAGATCGCTCAGCAGTTTCGGGAGTGCCCACGCGTACCGTCCGAAGGGGATCTGGAAGAGCAACTCTCGTGGGTAGAGTCCGACCTCGACATTGGCAAGGTCGCGTTCGAGCAGTGTGGCGTATCGCTCCTGGAGCGCGTGGGCGGCCTCGGCCGCGGGCGCCTCGTCCGAGGCGCTCAGGGCAGAGACCAGCCGTCGCAGGCGCGCGATCGGGAACATGATCGACCACTGCTGCGCGTGGTAGGCGGTGCGCCAGAACGACGTTGGGAGGTCGGCTTCCACGTAGGTAGGGTACCCGAGCTGTGCTACCGCGCAAACCGTGCTTCGTCGCGCGCGCCTGTGGCCGAACGCAGTGTCGGCCGGTGGTGGCCGAACGCGGCGCCGGCCGGTGGTGGCCGACGCCGCGTCTCGCGCCGCGTTCCCCGCTCTAGGGGGGCGATGCGGCAATCCCGACTAGACGGAGGGTTGAATAACGAGGACGGGCGCCACGGAGGCGCGACCGGCCTCTGCCTGGAGGCCGCTGTCGGGCTGCACGTATACCTCGACCCGCCGGTTCCGTGCCCGGCCCTCTGCCGTTTCGTTCGTTGCCACCGGGTTGCCCTCGCCCGCACCTCGTGTGCGGATACGAGACGGGTTCACGCCCGCGTTGATGAGCGTGTTGGCGACGGCCTCCGCGCGCTGCTCGGAGAGGCGCTGGTTGAACTCCGCGCTGCCGACAGCGTCGGTGTTGCCGACGACCATCACGTCGGTGCGTTGGTTCCGGTTCAGGCTCTGCCCGACGCGCATGATGCGATCCTTCTGACCGGGGTAGATGGTGGAACTTCCGGTGTCGAAGAGTGTATCGCTGTCGAGCGTCATCAGAATCGAGTCTTCGTTTCGGGTCACTCGATCGTTGGTCGCTTGCTGGTTGACCACAATTGCGTCGAGCTCGCGCTGTTGCCGATCCATGTACGAGCCGATCAGCCCACCCGACAGCGCGCCCACACCGGCCCCGATGCCGGCACCGATCGCGGCTCCCTTGCCGCCGCCTGCCAGCGCGCCGAGTCCGGCGCCGGCCGCCGCGCCGGCGAGCGCACCGTAGCCAACGCCCTTAGTGGTGTTGGGATTCTCTTGCATGGCGGCGCAGCTCGCTAGCGAGAGAAAGGTCACGCTGATTACGATCGTGATGGCCCTATTCTTCCAGGTTTGCATGCTCAACTCCTTGTCGTTTCGATGAATGCCGCCGGCTCGCGCCCGCGGACACCAGACATTATCGTGCGTCATCCAATCCGCAAACCAACCCGTGCCACCCTGGGGGGCACGGGGTCATTCCCAGCCGATGACGCGGTAGCCGCGCTCGGCGAGACAGATGTTGACCGCGTTCTTGTAGGTGCCACTCGGTTCCGGTGCGCTGAAGAGCGAACTCACCAGCCCGGCTGCCGCACCGCCCGCTGCCCCCGAGGCGGCCCCGCGGCCGGCGTTACCCCAGATCGCACCACCAGCGGCGCCGGCGGCGGCCCCGACGGCGCCGCCAGTCACGGTCCGCTTTGCGGTATCGCCGGTTGCGCGGGACTGCACGAGCCCGTCCGCGACGTGTTTGCACTCCTCGATGTCGCGGCGGGCTACGGCGTGCCCCACCTCGTTCAGCTTTGGGTTTGGATACAGGACTGGCCGGCGTGTGGCGCACCCGGATACGGCGATGAGCGCCGCCCCGACTATCGACATTTTCCAGACCAGAGTTCCCATACCGGCTATTCTTTCATGTCCTCTCGCTTCGAGAAGTTCTGCAATTGCAAGGTCTTACGCTGCTTGCAGCTCGCTCGTGCAGTGCGCGCACCGCGAAGCCTTGATCGGTACCGAAGACAAACACTGGGGGCAGTCTTTGGTTGTGGGGTCGGCAGGGGCCTCTTCCTTTTGCAGGCTGTTCATCGCACGCACGACCATGAAGATCGCGAAGGCCACGATCAGGAAATCCAGCGTCGTGCCCAGAAACACGCCGTAGTTGATGGTGGCTGCGCCCGCCTCTTTGGCGAGTGCGAGTGTGGCGAATTCCCCCTCGCCGAGATTGACGAAGAGATTCGAGAAGTCGACCCCTCCCAGCGCGAGGCCGATTGGTGGCATCAGCACGTCGGCGACGAACGACGAGATGATCTTTCCGAACGCACCGCCGATGACGATACCGACGGCCATGTCGACGACGTTCCCCCGCATTGCGAACTCTTTGAATTCTTTCAGCATAGCGTACCTCCTTGTAGTTCCCGGAGTGGCCCCGGGGTGTAGGCGTTGGCAGTTGTACAGGCGCAGTATCGTGGCACGATCACTCGCTCGCTGGCTCTGGAAACCGCTCGCGCAGGATTCGTTTCAGAATCTTTCCCGCAGGGTTGCGCGGGATCTCGTCGATGAAGCGAACGTTCTTGGGCAGCTTGAATCGTGCCAACTTCCCCCGGCAGTGCTCGAGGACGGTTTCCTCGGTGAGCCCGTCGTCCTCCTTCACGACGATGGCTAAGGGAGACTCGCCCCATTTCACGCTCGCCTGGCCCACGACAGCGACCTCCCGCACCTGGGGGTGCGCGAGAATCACGTTCTCGATCTCGGCCGGATACACGTTCTCGCCGCCGGAGATGATCATGTCCTTCTTGCGGTCTTGAATGTAGATGAGGCCGTCTTCGTCGATGGTGGCCAGATCGCCCGAGTGCAGCCAGCCGTCGCGAACGGTTTCGGCGGTTGCTTCTGGCCGATTCCAGTACTCCTTCATGATGTGCGCGCCCCGGATGATCACTTCGCCGGTTTCGCCGGACGCGACGTCCGTCCCCTTGGCATCGACGACGCGGACGTCGGTGTGGAAGAACGGTCGCCCAGTCGAGCCGGCCTTGGTTACGGCTTCTTCGGGGCTGGTGAGGCAAGCCGGACCACAGGTCTCGGTCAGACCGTACACTTGATGGATCGGTATCCCGCGCGCGGTCCACGCTTCAATGAGAGTCACCGGCACCGGCGCGGCGCCGCTCATGATCCAGCGCAGCGTCGACAGATCAGTCGTTTCGATCTCGGGGACGAGCAGCATGAAATTCAGCATGGCCGGTACGGCAAGGAGAACAGTGATTTTCTCGCGCTCGATGGTGGTGAACAAGAGGGTCGGATCGAATGCACGCATGATGACCGACGTCGCGCCTTTGTAGACGTTGCCGGTCAGCGGCGTGAGCGCGCCGACATGGAAGAGCGGCAGCACGACGATGTAGCGATCGAGGTAGCGGACGTCCGCCGTCGCGCCGCTCGTGATGCATGCCCAAAGGGCCGACGCGTGCGTGTGCACGGCGCCTTTCGGGAGACCCGTCGTGCCCGACGTGTACATGATGTAGAGTTCGTCGTGCTCCTCGGCGACTGGTTTCGGTTCCACATCGGAGGCGGCGTCTTGTAGGGCGGCGTAGGAGACGGCGAAAGCGGCGCGGCTGTCGGCGTCGCCGACATGCAGCCATTGGGTGACCGCCGTGCCGTCGGCGCCACGTTGGTGGAGATCGGCCACGACGTCCGCGAACTCGCCATCGTAGATCGCAACTGTCGCGCCGCTGTCCTCGAGAATGAACGCCAGTTCGTCGGCGACGAGCCGCCAGTTCAGGGGCACCACGATGGCGCCGATCTTCGCGATCGCGAAAAAGCTCTCGACGTACTCAACCCCATTCATCATGAGGAGGGCGACGCGGTCGCCCTTGCGGACGCCGAGCGTCTGCAGTGCGTGTGCCGTCCGATTCGCTCGGGCGTTTATCTCGCCGTACGTGAAGCGCCGTTCCCGTTCGACCTCGATCACGGCCTCGAGATCTCGGCTCAGCTGCGCACGTTTTGCCAGCACCAGTCCGATGTTGTTCTTCATGGGGGCGAACCATACTAGACATCGCGTCCAGTGCTAGGGCGTGGAGGCGTTCCAACCGTGCGTGGTGGGTCCGAGAGTGATCCGTGACTGTCTCTGGTTGCTCGCGCCGGGTGCCCCCCATAAGCTTCGGCCATGGCCGTCGATCCGATTGCGCGTTTCCGTCGCTGGTTCGCCGAAGCATCCCGGGCGCGGGTGCCGCTCCCAGAAGCGATCGCGCTTGCCACAGTCTCCGCTGCGGGCCGGCCGTCGGTGCGTTTTGTCCTGCTGAAACAGGTCGACAGGGACGGGTTCGTGTTCTTTACCGATGGCGGGAGTCGGAAGGGTCGGGAGCTGGCGCGAAACCCGTATGTGTCGTTCGCCTGCTACTGGGATCGCATCGGCAAGCAGGTGCGGGTGGAAGGGCGCGTCGAGCCAGTGACGCCGGACGAGGCCGACGCCTACTGGGCGACCCGTCCACGCGGGAGCCGACTGGCGGCATCGAGCTCCAGCCAGAGCCGTCCTCTGGCGACGCGGAGCGTGTTGGTGCGTCGCTGGCACCAGCTTCAGCGGCGACATGTCGGCGGCGTCGTGCCGCGGCCCCACGCCTGGATGGGGTATCTCATCGTGCCGACCGCGATCGAGTTCTGGACGCGCGGCAAGGATCGCTTGCACCATCGCGAGCTCTTCCGTCGCGGGCGCACCGGCTGGCGGCGGAGGTTGCTGCAGCCATGACGGCCGCGGCCGATCTGTTCGCCTTGCTCGAGGAGTTCGCCCCCGAAGAGTTTCACGTCGTACGGCGTCGTGACTTCGGGTTGACGGCCTTCATCGCACTCGACGATCTTCGCCTGGGGCCAGCGTGCGGTGGCATTCGCTGGCGGAGTTATCCCAGCCCAGAGGTGGGCGCGCGTGACGTGCTGCGCCTGGCGCGGGCGATGACCTACAAGAACGCCCTGGCTGGCCTCGACTTCGGCGGTGGCAAGACGGTCGTGCTTCGCGACGCCGCGATGGATCCCGCGCGGGCGTTTCCCGCGCTCGGCGAGGCCATCGATGGACTCGGTGGGCGCTACGTGACGGCGTGTGACTACGGTACCACGGTGCGCGAACTGGCCCTGGTGAAGACCCGGACCCGTTACGCGCTTGCCGAGGGGAGCGACGGTGCCCTCGACATGGGGACGGCAACGGGAGTGCTTTCCGCGAGTCGGGCGATCTGGCGACGGCTGGCATCCGCACCGACGCTGCACGGTGCGCGGGTGGTCGTGCAGGGTGTGGGTGATGTCGGGCTGCCGTTGGTGCGACTGTTGCAGGCCGAGGGTGCCGACGTGGCGTTCACGGAAGTCGACGAAGGCAAAGCGGCGCACTGCTCGGCGACTACGGGTGCGGCTCGGATCGCGGCGGACGCGTTCGTTGCCTCCGAGATGGACATCTTCTGCCCGTGTGCGGTTGGCGAGGTGGTGACGGAAGAGCTCGCGCGTACGCTGCGCGCGCGCGGCATAGCCGGTGCGGCGAACAATCAGCTGGCGACCGAGGCGGCCGGCGTAGTGCTACGTGACCGCGGGGTGCTCTACGTCCCCGACTTCGTCGCCAATGCCGGTGCCGTGATCGTTGGGTTCGAGACCGGCGCGGGGCGAGAGGCGTCGGCTCTCGACGTCGTACGCCAGATCGAGGCGCGGGCAGAGCGGGTGTTTGATCACGCGGAGACCGCCGGCACGACGACTGCGGAGGCTGCCCTCGCCTTGGCACGCGAACGCCTCGATGCGTCCAGCAGCGGGGGCGGGCTTCGCCGGTCGTAGGGACGCATCTACTCGTTGCCGGCCAGGGCCGCAGTCGCGGTGTCCTTCGCCCACTTGTAGTCGGGCTTGCCGGTGGGGGCGCGCATCACCGCATCAACGAAGACGACCGCACGCGGGAGCTTGTAGCGTGCCAGTTCTTTGGCGGCGGTCTCACGGAGTTCTTCCTCGTCGGCGGTCGCCCCCGGCTTCAGCGCCACGACGGCCGTCACCTGCTGGCCCCAGCGCTCATTCGGCGTGCCGGTGACGAGGACGTCGTGGACCGCGGGATGGCGTTTGAGTGCTTGCTCGACCTCTTCTGCGAACACCTTCTCGCCACCGGTGTTGATGCAGACCGAGTCTCTGCCGAGTACCTTGATGCTGCCGTCGGCATTCATCTGCGCGCGATCGCCCGGAATGGAGTGTCGGATGCCATCGATCATCGGATAGGTGCGCGCAGTCTTCGCTTGGTCCCCGAGGTAGCCGAGCGGCATGTGGCCGGTGCGTGCGAGCCATCCAATGGCCTCATCACCAGCCGAGAGCCGGCGCGTGAGGCCTTCGTCGAGGACGAAGGTATGCTCGTCCATCTTGAAGGCGCTTGGAACGCCGCTGTCTTTGGTCGTGAACGTCGCACCTTGCGCCCCGGTTTCCGACGCTCCGAAGCCGTCTGCGACGATGATGTTCGGCAGCAGCTCGAGGAATGCTTCTTTGTTCGCTGGGGACAGGATGGCGCCGCCGGAGCCGATGATCATGAGACCCGAGAGGTCGTAGGTTTTCTGCTTGAGCTGATCGATCAAGGGGCGTGCGAAAGCATCGCCGACGATCGAGAGCGAGAGGGCGCGTTCGCGCTCGACGGTGCTCCAGATGTCATCGGGATCGAGCTTCTTGGGATTGGTCTGGATGAGGACCGTGCCGCCACTATGGAGCGTGATGAACGACGTCCAATGGCCGGCGCCGTGCATGAGCGGTGGTGCGGGGAGGAGACGTACGGCCTCGCCGCCTGGGGCGCGTTGCAGCACTTCGGCCATGCTCGTGACCGGCTCGCTGCCAGGCACACGCCCGCCGAGTGCCGCGAAGAAGATGTCTTCGGAGCGCCACAGCACGCCCTTGGGCATGCCGGTCGTGCCGCCAGTGTAGACCATGTAGAGGTCGTCGTCGGTCGTGACCAGATCGAGCTTGGTATCGCTGGCACCCGCCAGGGCCTCCTCGTAGTCCTGAGCCCCCGGAAGGAGCGGCTCACCGCTCCCGTCGTCGACCTGGAGAAGCAGTGCCATCGGCGGCAGGTCGATGAGGATACGCTGGAGCGTCGGTGCGAAGCTCGCGTGATAGATGATGGCGCGGGCGCCCGAGTCCTGGAAGAGATAACGGAGCTCGTCGTCCACGTACCGATAGTTGACGTTCATCGACACGGTCCGCGCTTTTGACGCGCCGATCATACCCTCGAGGTACTCGTTGCCGTTGTACATGTAGAGGGCGACGTGGTCCTGTCCAGACTCCCAGGGGGAAAGCTCGGCGCGCTCGCGGTGGCAGCCGAGCCCCGCGTCGACCAGGAGATGGGCGAGCTGACGGGTCCGGCGCTGCAGATCGCGCCACGTCGTGCGCCGTGCGGGGGTGACGATCGCCTCGCGATCGGGAATCGTATCAGCGATCGCCTCGTTCAGGTCGGCCAATGTATACGCCATGGGGAGTCCTCTCCTGCGCAGTTGCGCGATACTCAGGTACGCTCGAGAACGCGAGTCTCGAGGAGTGCCAACGTCGCGTCGGCGACGCCGGCGGCGCGTGCGTAGTCGCGCATCGATCCGTATTTCTCGCGCACCCGGGCGAGCAGTGTGATCATCGTCTCCGGTTCGGCATGCATCGTGTCGGGCGGCAATGCCGCCAGCATGTCCTGGTAGCCTTTCGACGCGAGCAGGCGCTCGATGATGGCGTCGAGATTTTCCCGCGATGCGGCGTAGTCGGCGACGATGACGTCGTCACGTACACCGAGGATGCCGAGCAGTACGGCCGAGATGACGCCAGTCCGATCCTTGCCCGCGGCGCAGTGATAGACCGCGGCCTGCGGTGCCTCGGCGAGTACCGTGATGCACCGGGCGATTGGCTCGCGCGCGAATTCGGCGAGCAGAAAGTAGCGGTCGGCGAGTGTCGCCAGGTCGGCGGTTTCGGCGGCTTTGTCGCGGACGGCGCCATCGAAGAGTGGCACATGATGAAAGCGGACCGCCTCCGTGGCGAGTGGGCCTTGCCCGTCGAGTTCGAGTTCGCTCGTCGAGCGAAGATCGACGACGTCGCCGACGCGGAGATCATCGCGAAGGCGCGCGACATCACGGGTGCTAATGTGGTGGAGGCCGTCGCTCCGGAAAAGCTGTCGCCACCGAAGGGTCCGGCCGTCCGCGGTCGGATAGCCGCCGAGGTCGCGGAAGTTCAGGCAGCCGTCGAGGTCGATCAGGCGTTCCACGTTGAAGGCGGTGCTCACTCCGCGAGCAAGCGGGTGAGAAAAGGCGTGACGGTGTTGTTGGTCGCGAAGTCGGAGTCGGCGGGGAAAATGCCAGCGCCGATCAGCTGCTCGGCCACGCGGATCATGATGACCCCGAAGCGGAATGCCGCGAATATCTCGTAGTAGTGCAGGTGTCGCACGGTCCGTCCGGTGAGTGCTTCGTACCGTGCAACGGTTTCCTCGTGGCTCGGAAAGCCTTCGAGGCGCGGCGTGTTGATACCCTCGCTGTGGTGGCGGTCGAGAAAGAGGTACCAGGCGAGATCCTGCTCGGGATTGCCGAGTGTGACCATCTCCCAGTCGAGCACGGCGACGCACTTTCCCTGGTCGAAGATCATGTTGCCGATGCGAGCGTCTCCCCAGCACAGGCCGACCGGCTCGTCGGTCGGCTGGTTCTCGACGAGCCATTCGAGTGCCGGCTCGCAGGTTGGATGGCTCTTGCCGTTCAGTGCCCACGACAGAAAGTCGCGATAGTAGGCGAGCTGACGCTCGAGCGGCGTCCGGCCCTCGACCGGCGTATCGACGAAGTCGAGACCCAGCGCCCCGACGTCCAGCTTGTGGATCGCGGCCATCGCTTCCAGCCCGCTCCACCAGATGGAGGTCCGCTCGTCGGGCGAGATCTCGGTGACCCAGCCCCCCGAGTGGTACGGCGGAGAGTCGGTGGGGATACGGCCGTCCACCCGGCCCATGACGAAGAAGGGTGCGCCGAGGATGCTTTCGTCTTCCTCCAGCCAGAACATGCGCGGGAGTGGGATGCCAGCCGGCCGCAGGATGTCCATGACGCGGTACTGTTTGGCGATTTCGTACTCGGGAAACACCGTCGCGCCGCGAGGCTCGGTACGCACGACAAGCCCCTCGCTACGGGCGACGCCCTGCTCCTTCCAGGCGAGGTCGAACAGGAGCGTGTCGCTCGAGAAGCCAGTCGCGCTCGGATTGGAAAGATTCGCGACGGTGAGGTCGGTGGCGTCGGGAAGTTTGGTCGCCAGCCACTTGGTGAGAAGTGTCTGCGACTCGTCGAGGCTGCGACCTTGGGGGCGTTGAACAGTCATGGCGTGACCGGTGGGTACAGCGAGGGGAGGTTGTATGGCGTTTC
Organism: Deltaproteobacteria bacterium; assembly: GCA_029262315.1. GTDB lineage: Bacteria > Desulfobacterota > Binatia > UTPRO1 > UTPRO1 > JAJCZP01. The sequence continues at coordinate 13,271 of JAJCZP010000085.1, forward strand.
CCTGGCGCCGTCCACCAGCCGGCGAGCGGCGCAGGGGGTTGGAGCGCACTGAAGCGTGACCCTCAGGGTGGCGCGTGATGCTTTTGGGACAAGGGTGAGCCGGCCGCTCCGTGCGGAGCGGCCGGCGGTTCAACCGCATGAACGGTCAGGGAGAGGCTCCGTGGCCGTCGAGTCGTGGAGGGTGCCGCGGGCGGCCGACTGCTAGGGGCAGGGCACGCAAGCGAGCGGACAATCTTCCGGGCAGCGCTCGTGGCTCTCACCGGGTGCCGCTCCGAGTTCGCACACCCCGTTCCCGCAGGTCGGGATGACCTGGGTGCAGAAGAGCGGAGGGCAATCGCTCGAGCAGTTGCACGAGATTTCATCACCTCCGCACGCGCCGTCGCCACAGACGGGGCAACACGGCGTTACGTCGACAGTGGCCGGTGCGCACAGTAGGCTGGAGCGGCGACGAACCTTCACCGTCTCGGTGCCGAACTGATCCGTTACTGATACGGTGCGCAGGTTCTGTTTGTTTCCTGGCTTCACCTTGTAACACTTGAACGGGTAGACGGCAGCGGGATCGACGGGATCGGGATCCAGGGCGGGTCCGAAGGGCGCCGGCCTCTTGTCTGTTGGCAGGCAGAGCAGCGCCGGCTTCACGACGACCGTCTCGGATGTTCCCCACTGGTCCGCGACGACGACTGTTTTCTTTACCTTGTCCCCCCTGATCGGATAGCACTGCAGGTGGTTGTGATCCGTATCGAACTGGGCGGTTGCCGTTCCGGTGATCCCGAGAACCAGCACTACCGCGAGTAGCTTGCTGCTTCGACCGATAAGCATGGTGACGACTCCTTTCGTGCGAACACGAGCGAGACGTCGTGAGCGGCAGGAATCGGTCGGCGCGGCAGACGAGGGGCACGACGTGGCTCAGGTCCGCTCTACCTTTCGCCGTACATCCATCGCGCACGGCGGGTCAAGGGAAATCGTTGGCGCTCTTGCCGAACCCCACGACAGCGACCCGCTTGCCTGCGAGCTGGTCAGATCCATGGAATCGTTGTGACGTTCGCCGCCACGGACTCGCGGATCCCCGGAGATGTCACCCCCGCGCGCCCACCAGGAGCGCGGGGGGTGTTTGCGTCGGCGCTAGGGCGAACAGGTGCTCCCGAATGGTCCGGTCGTCTGTTGTCCGCCGCAGATGAACGTCACCCCGTCTCCGATGCTGCAGGCCCACTCGCCCGTGTTGGGGCAACACGCGTGGCCTTCCAGGCAGATCGGGTTTTGGTGCTGCCCCGGTTCAGCGAGCGGATCGCAGCATGCGGGAGCAGGCGGCACTGTGATCGGGACGCATAGCTCACGAGCTCGCCTAACCTGCAGTGCGCCGTTGCCGAACTGATTGTCGACAAACACCTTCTGGTTCGCGCGCGGTCCCGCCTTGAGCTGGTAGCACATCAGCCGGGCCGCGCCCTCGAGGATTCCCTCGCCTTGCTTGTCGACAGGGAGGCAGAGCCGAAGCGGTTTCTTGATGTTCGTTGTTCCGACGCCGAACTGATCTTCGACCGACACGCCGGCTACGCGTCGTCGGCCGCCGCGTACACTGTAGCATTGGTAGTGGTCGACGAGCGGTAGATCGAGTGGCGTGGCCGGATCTGTCAGACTCTTGGCCGAGGGTACGAGCAGCCGCTCGGGGCGTCGCAGATCGACGACGAGCGTTCCGAACTGATCTTCGACGACGACGTCGCGGCGCCCTTCGAAACGCGGCTCACTACGACGAACCTCGTAGCCAACGAGGTGATCAGCATCACCGGGTGCGGTCGGGTCCTCGTTGTTCTTGTTGACCGGGGCGCACAGGAGCTTCGGTCGACGTACCTTCACGGTACCCGGCCCGAAATCATCGACGAGATCCACCATGCGCGGAGTGAACGAATTACGACCCACGTCGTAGCACTGGAAGTGGCTTGGCCGTGTCGCGGGGCACTCGGGGAACTGGCACCCGGGGGGCACGCGGTCGAGGGCCGTGCCGTCCGGGCAAGTTTTCTTGTCGTCCGTGCAGCTGGCGACCTCGCAGAGGGGGCCTTCGAACCCTGGCGGACACTGACACGTGTTCGGTGCCACACAGACGCCAGCGTTCTGGCAGGGCGGAGTGCAGCTCGTCGCCAACCCGGCGGCTGCGGCACCGGCAGTTCCCAACGCCGCGACGAGGGAGAGCGTAGCGAGGGCGGCGAGTCTCAGTGCGCGAGTGGCGATCATGGGGATCTCCTTGTTCCGGGTTTCTCTCTGATGCGGGTAAACATCCGACAGTGGAAACGGCAGGTTCGTGAAATCGTCTTTGCGTCCCATGACGTCCTCTCAGCTACAGCGCTGAGATCGCTAGCACGTCCGACGGGATGCAGAGCAGCTTCGCCTGTCCGGCGAGTACCTCGTCGGGTTCGGGGAAGAGATTCCCTGGCGCCGTCGTGACGACGCGTTTCCGCACTTTGTCCTGGCGAACCTTCGTTCCGGTCGGCGGATTGCCGATGAGTGCGGCGGCGTCGGTGCTGGTGAGCTTGCTGGAGATCTTGGCCTGGTAGCAGACCAGCGCCTGGGAGATGGTCGCTGTCGACTGCGAGATCACGGCGGCCGTGAACCGCGGTGGGTCGATGGCCATCTTGTCGACCGGGGCACAGATCTCTGTTGGTTTCTTCAGGTCGAACAGGCAGGTTCCCTCGACCGCGAACCCGGCGAACGACGGGTTGCCGTCCGGGTCGTCCGCACAATAGATGTCGAGCGCAGCATCCCCGAGGAAGGTCTGCAGATCCTTCCGAAACTTGCCCGCGGGCGCCTGGTCGCTGGCGATCTTCGCGGTCTTCGCCTGGTAGCACTTGAAGTGGGTCGGGTCGCCAGTCGGTGCATCCGCGGTGCTCTGCTCGTCGGCCCCCGCCGGAAGGAGCAGACTTCGCACCCGCTTGGTTTCGAGGAAGAGGGTGCCGAAGCGGTTGGTGATCTCGTAGAGACGTTTCGGTGCTTTGACGGCCTTCGCGAACCCACTCCCCCCGTCGGTGCCGATGCCTTCGCGCGCTTCCTTCATCTTGTACTTGAGGTAGTGGAGATCGGGATTGGCGGCGGCAACGCCGTCGGTGCTCGCCGGATGCCCGAGCCCATCCTCCTTGCGGATGAGGTAGTTCTCGGGGTCGTCGACCGCGCTGTTCGCGAGCGTCGTGTCATCGAGCTTGATGTTCCAGTCTTTCGGAAAGACGTTCTCAGTCAGCAGCCCGACGATGGAAAACTTGGACCCCTTGGCCTTGTAGAAGACCAGCGTGTCGGCGGTCGGCGGCGCCGGCGTCCCGGCCGGGGTGGGCGTAGCGGAGGCGATCGGGGTCGGCGTGCTCGTTGGCGTGGACGTCGCGGTCGCCGTCGTGGTGGCTGTTGGTGTGGTTGTGGCTGTGACGCTGGCCGTCGGGGTACTCGTCGCCCTTGGGGTGGGGGTCGCCGTCGCTGTTGCGGTGGAGGTCGCCGTCGCTGTTGCGGTGGAGGTCGCCGTCGTCGCGACCGTCGCTGTTGGCGTCGGTGTGGGGACTGGGGTCAGTGTCGCCGTCGGGGTCGTCGTGGCCGTCGCGGTGGCGGTTGGTGTTGTGGTCGGTGTTACTGTTGGCGTCAGCGTTGCAGTCGGCGTCGTCGTGGCAGTCGTGGTTACGGTCGGCGTTGGTACTGGTGGTGCGCCAACGGCGTCCGCGAACACTTGAAGCAGGCCAGCGCCGTACGCGATCGCTTCGGCGTACAGGTGCCGCCCGTAGAGCTGCAGCATCGACTCGCTGCCGATGTTCGCGACTCCGTTGAACTCGGTGGGAACCACGGGGCCACCATCGCCGCCCGTGTTCTCGATGTAGCCGAACCCCTGCCAACGCTTGGCGCCGCCTGGTCCGCTGTTGTCGATCGACACCGTCTCGTCGATGATCCACCAGTCGTCGAGGCACAGAAGATCGCAGTCGAACTCGCCGACTCGATCGATCTCGAAGTAGTCGTCCCCGAAGAAGCCGCCGTCGGACCAGTGCAGCGACGGAAACATGTCTTTCAGCTCGCTGGCCGGCTGGCTCGCCGTCGTCTCACTGATGTCCGCCTGATAGTCGGTGAGGTCGTAGACGACCCGCGCGATTGCTTTCACGTAGGCTTCCGCCGTCGCCGGTACGACCGTCTCCGCCACGACACCCGAGTAGTCGTAGGTGGCGAAGTTTGCCGGCCCGAAGTCCTCGAAATCCTCTTCGAGCGGGTGATCGTCGTCGTGAGTATGCGCCGGAGACGTCATGTCCTGGACGAAGTGCAGTGCCCGCCCCATGCGATGAAACGCGGCATCGGTGCCGATGAAGTTGGTGTTCCCGTACTCGACGATGGCCGCATCGTACTGCGTCTGGGAGTTCTCCCATGCCGGTCCCGATCCGAAGGCGAACGAGGGCGCCGCATCGGTCTCAGGGTTGTAGAAATGGCCGAGTGACCGCGTCGCTGGTACATCTTCGTTGTCACAGCCGTTGCCAACCTCGGTTCGGAAGGCCGGCGTGAAGAACGGGTTGCCGAGGATGTCGACCGACGTGTGCCCCATCTCCCGGTGCACGAACACGTTCTCGTGCGCGAGTGCCGGCGCTGCATCGAACGCGACGAGCGTGACCACGCACGCCGCAATTCCCACGGCCCGCATTCCTCCCGCGATTCCGGTCGCGCGCATGCTTACCGAGCCCCCGCGATCGCGAGCCGACGCCGCGCCGAGAGCGCGACCGGCCGGGTGCCGTCGGCGAGCGTGCGGATGACCGCGCGCGCCTCGGGGGTGTCGATGTCGGTGAGTTCTTCGAGGGCCCAGCGGTTGGCGATGCGGCTCCGCCCACGAGCGATGGGAAAGAGCATCGTGACCTTCTCCGCCGCGGATAGCGACCCCATGTCGCGTACGGTGATCGCAATCGTTGCGTAGCTTTTCCAGCGTCCGCCTGGATCGTCGAGGATCGCCTGCAGTCGGGCGCGCGACGCGGCGTCGTCGAGGTAACCCAGCCCGAATGTTGCTTGCTTCTGCGCCCCGGGATTGTCGCTGGCGATCGCGGTCAGCAATACGTTACGCCCGCTCTCGTCTCCCAGCATCGCCAGCGCGATCGCCGCCACAACCCGGACCTCCGGATCGGCATGCGCCAGAAACGGGCGTACGCGGGCGCGATCGGAGCGCGCGCCGATCTTCCCCAGGGTCGCGAGCGCTGTCTTGAGAACCCCCAGATCTTCAGCCGACTGCAGCAGCGTGCGCATGCGCGGGCGGGCGCGCACGTCGGCGAGAATGCGGAGGGCCGTCGCCGCGCGCCGGCGAACCTCGACGTCTGAATCCGTGGTCGCGGTCAGCACCGCGGGTACGCCGTCCGCATCCCGCAGTTCGGCGATCATACTGCACGCGAACACCTTCTCGCCGCGGTTGCCGGTCTCGGCGACGTTGCGAAGAACCACGAGCGATGGCTCCCCACGTGCGGCGATCGCATCGGCAATGCGTTCGCGATCGGGGCGCGAGGCCGCCTGCCATTCTCCGACGAGGGCGCGCGGGCCCATGGCGGCGAAGCGATTCTGCGATTGAACTTCAGCGCTGCCACCGAGGAGAAGGACGAGCATGAGCGCGAGCGCCCACGAGCCTAGCATCGGGGCCCGCGCGCTCTTGCGGGCAAGGGAGGGCATGCGGGGGATCCTCGACGAACAGGGCAGCCGATGTCAAGGCCGCACGCCTTTGAGGGCCGTGCGCTGGGCGCCTCTTGGAACGCCATCGTGGCGCAGCTATGGTCCCACCATGGCTACCCTCTCTGGACGAGTGCTCAACTTCATGAGTCGACGGCTGCCGTGGCTGGGGCGGCAGGGGACCCGGCGCCAGGTCGCACAGTTCCGCGCCAGTGCGGGAGCCAAGGGCGGCGAGCTGATGGGTCGACCCGTATTCATCCTCGATGTCGTCGGGCGGTCGAGTGGCGAGCCGCGGCCGGTTGCGCTCATGCTCGCGCGCCGTGGCGACGATGTGCTCGTCACCGGCTCGAACGGCGGCAACCCCGTCGCGCCCAATTGGTACAAGAACTTGAGCGCCGCCGGTGAGGCGTACGTGGAGGTTGGCGCCGATCGCTGGGCCGTCGACTTTCGCGAACTCGACGAAGGGCCGGAGCGTGCAGAGTGTTGGAAGATCCTCGTCGAGGCCTATCCCGACTTCGCGTCGTATCAGGAGCTTACCGATCGACGTCTTCCGGTCGCGGTCCTTTCTCGCAAGCCGGGCTGACGCGCGGTCACGTCGGCGGCTGCGAGAGCGTCGCCATTCGCTTGGTGTGATGACGGGCGCCGTTTTCTCGGCATGATGACGGGCGCCGGTCGCTGGAGCGTTGCCGTCGTCGGCCTTCTGGCAGTCGCTGGAGCGTCGACCGCCTGCCGTCGGCCGCCGCCGCCGACGGACGTCGTCCTCGTCACGCTCGACACGACCCGGCGCGACCACCTCGGGGCTTACGGCTACGCCGGCGCCTCGACGCCGGAACTCGACCGCTTCGCTTACGGTAGCGATCTCTATACACGGGCGTACGCCAGCTCGTCGTGGACGATTCCGTCGCATGCGTCCATGCTGACCGGCCTGTACCCGAGCGATCACGGCGCGCGGCTTCGCAGTGTGGCCGGCCCGGAGGCTCCGGTGGCGATGTTGCGACCCGAGGTGACCACACTCGCCGAGCACCTCCACGCGCACGGCTACGCGACCGGCGCGTTCATCGGGGCCCCGCTTCTCGACAGCCGCTTCGGGCTCGATCAAGGCTTCGACGTTTATGATGATGACTTTCGTGGAGAGGGCGCCGCTGTCGGACGACAGGCCGACGAACTCACCGCCCGGGCCGTTGCCTGGCTCCAAGTGCAGCACGATCGGCCGATCTTTTTGTTCGTCAACTATTTCGATGCCCACAAGCCCTATCGTCCGTCCGAGCCGTGCCGCGTGCGACATGAAGTGGACGACCCGAATCCTCTGGCCCGAGCGCGGGCGCTGTACGATGCGGAGATCTGCTTCATGGACGGCCACTTCGGGGCGCTTCTCGACGCGCTAGCGCATGCCGGTCGTCTCGACGCGGCCGTCGTCGCTGTGGTTGCCGATCACGGCGAAGCCTTCGGGGAGCACGGCGAGCACTCGCACGGCAAGAGCCTCATCGAGCCGTTGATCCGCGTTCCGTTGCTCGTGAAGCAGCCGCGGCAGCGACGGGGGAGGCGACGCGAGGAGCTCTTCGAGGCGCGCCGCTTGTTCGAGTTGTTGCTGGACGAGGCGGGCGTTCCGCGACCACTGGTCTCGTCCGCGCCCGCGGTGATCAACGACGGGCTCGTCAGCGAGCTCATGGTCGGGCTCGGAGCGGGCCGACGCGCCCCGCTCCGAACTGTCATCGTATGGCCGTGGAAGCTGGTCCGTCCTCCGGAGGGCGAGCCCCAGCTCTTCGACCTTGGCTCCGATCCGGGAGAGCACCGAAACCTGTGGGGCCAGCCCGGACACGAAGCCGGCGCACGACTCGATGCGAAGCTCACCACGTGGCTTACGGCACGGGCCTCCGGCGTGGAGGACGCGGCGCCCGCCGCGATGGATCCTTCTATGGAGAAACGCCTGCGTGCGCTCGGGTACGTGTTCTAGGGGCGGGCGTTGCCTGCGCGCTGGTGGGATCCTCGCGCGAGCCGTTGCCAAGTCTCGAGCGCACGAGTAGCGTGGCGCGCCTATCCATAGAGGGCAAGGGGGAGGACGTCGCAATGAAGCTGCAAGGCAATGCGCTCCGGCCGGGGATGATCATCGAGCACAAGAATCGCCTGTGGCGTGTCGTGAAGTATCAGTCGACGCAGCCCGGCAAGGGCGGTGCCTATGCGCAGGTGGAGCTCTCGGAGATCGGCGCAGGAACCAAGCTCAACGAGCGATTCCGGTCTTCGGAAGACGTCGAGCGTGTACGCTTCGAGCAGCAGGCCCATCAATACCTGTTCGCCGACGGCGACATGCTGACCTTCATGGATGCCGAGACCTTCGAGCAGATTGCGCTTCCCCGCGACGTCCTCGGAAACGCCGCTGCCTACCTGCAAGACGGGATGGAGGTCATGATCGAGTCGCACCACGGCCAGCCGATCAGTGTCAAACTTCCCGACCAGGTCACCCTCGAGATCGCCGAGACCGAACCTACGGTGAAAGGGCAGACGGCCACGTCGTCCCCGAAGCCCGCCGTTCTGGAGAACGGCGTGCGCGTCATGGTTCCGCAGTTCATCAACCAGGGTGACCGGATCGTCGTCACCACGGAAGATTCGACGTATTTGAAGCGCGCCGACTGACACCGACGAGATCCCGGTGCGTGACCGAGCAGGCCTCGCCAGGTTGCGGGATCCGCTGCTCAGAGCCACTGCCTGAGGCGCGTGGCGTAACGCGAGTAGCACCAGGCCGCGATCAACAGGCAGGCCGCGAGCAGTACGAACGTGGCGGGCTTGGTGAAGTCACCGAGTCGCTGGGTGTCGACGACGAAGACACGTAGCAGGCAGAGCGCAAGTGCGGCGAGCGCCGTGCGGCGGTAGAGACCGGCATGGAACCCAAAGCCGAGAGCCATGACGAGGCCGGCGAGCAAGGACCAGCCGATGGTCACGTACTGGTGGTCGACCCCGAAGACGGGCGACTGTCGAATGGCGACCATCCCGATGGTGACGGCGAGCCCGACGACGAGTGGGCGGGCGTACTTGTCGACAGTGCCGCTGCCCGACGGGAGCAGCGGGCGTACGCGAAGGCAACGCTCGAACGCGATCGCTTCCGCGACGAGTGTCAGCGCGGGCCAAAGCGCGTCGTGTGTGGATGATGAGCGCGCGATCCGTTCGATGAGATACACCCCGGTGAGCAGCAGGTAGGCGAGCGAGACTCCGCCGCCCGCCCGCCCACGAATGTGTGACGCCGCGACCAGCAGCACGAGCGCGAGCCCGGCGCGCAGTGGGTCGGCCCACGGATCGCCGATCCGCTGGTCGATGTACGTGCTCCACAAGAGCAGGCCGAGCACGTACAGGACGGTCGCGCTTGGAAGGGCAAGAGGCCGCAATGCCTCCCGCAGATGGACCCGCGCCAGGAACCCGTCCTGCACGACTGCCAGGCCAAGCGTCAAGCCAACGATCAGGAGCGTCGTCGCGGAGCCGAGAGAGACGGCGCCGGGAAGCGGCCGGATGATGTAGAGCTCCGCATACGTCGCAAGGACGAGCACCGTTCCGGCGACGTAGAGGCCGGCGTGTCGACGGAGCGCGCCGATGGTGCAGAGCGCGATGCCCGTGGCCACGAGACCCAACGCCTGATCTACCGGCAACGCGATGGCGGTTCCGACGTAGGTCCACAGCACGAGACCGAGCGCCACTGATAGCGCGATGACGTCGGGTGCGGCGCCGCCACGCGTCCAGGCCACGCGCTCCTGGCTCGCGAAGCCGACACCGAGGGCGATGACCCACGGCAGGAGTTGCCCGATGGCGTGGGGCGACCTACCAGTGGCCACGGTGATGGCGCTGCCCAGTGCGATGGCGACGATCGCCTGCGAGACCCACGCCGCGGCACCAGCGTCGCGCGAGCCGAGTCGCCGGGACGCTGCCCAGAGCAGGGCGATCGCGATCGTCCAGTCGAGCGCCGGCATCCACCAGCGGAGTTCCAAGACGAGTTCCGGCGCCGCGAAGTGCGTCGTCAAACCCAGGTCGAGGAGCCAGAGGTGGCCTGCCAACGCGGCGGCACCCGCGGCGAGGAGCACGACGCTCCGCCGGGCGATCCCGGCCGCGAGGAGTCCGACGCACCAGAGCCGCAACCAGAGCATGTTCTCCATCCCGGCGCCGGCCGTGTGGCGATGGGTCAGCGTCCACAGCAGGGGGCCGGCGACAGCCAGCGTCGCGACCTGTGTGGTCAGCCGGACGCCAGCGAGAAACTCACGACCGGTATGAGCGGGAAGCGACAGGATGCGGTCACCAGCAACGAACACCAGTACCGCAATCAGTATCCACGCGAGGTAGAGCACGACATGGCCGGTCGGTAGCGTGGGGCAGAGCGTGAAGAGAGCAAGGGTGGCGGCGCCGAGTGCCAATCCGGTGACGTCGGGGGTGCGGCGCTGGGTGGCTCGCATCGTGCTCACGAAACCGAGGAGCGCGATCCACCCGGCGGCGGCGGTCGCCCATCCCGTCCACGGATCGATCACCACTCGCGTCCTGTGCTGCCAGAGCAGCGCTTCGGCCAGTGGGGCGATGCCGGCGAGCGCCACCGCGCCCTGCACGACAACATGCGCGGGGAGGAGTACGCGGCTGGCGCGTAGGTACGCCACCACCGGTGAGAGCACGAGGACGGTAGCGAGGACCAGGAGGCCGGGATTCGGCGCACAGAACGCCATGATCTCGTGTACGAGGATCAGTGCGCCACCGATCGCATGCGCGGTCGCGAGGTGGGGCGCCACTCGCACGTAGACGGCGTCGAAACCGCACGCCAATGGGCGGAGGAGCGGACCGCTCGCGGCGCCGCCGCTCCATTCTTGAAGGGCACCGGGGCGATACCAGAGATCTTCGAGACTGGCCTTCACCAGGTAGACGAGGGCGATGAGGAGGCCGCCCAGGAAGATCGGCAACGACGCTTCCGTCGGCGGACGAATGAGCCAGTAGTGGAGGAAGTTGAGGGCGAGCGCCGCCTGCGCGAGCAGGTGGAAGACCCAGAGGCGGGTGCGATGCGCCGCGAGGAGAAGGACGAGTGCCTCCATCGCCAGAACCTCACTCAGCGCGAGTGCATCGAAGTAGGCGCACGCTCCGATGGTTGCGAACACGATGGCGAGCGGCGGATAGAGGTCGGCGTCGGGATTGGCGACGTGCCGGTGCACGCGTGCGAGGACAGCCTGCACGATGGCGAATGCGAAGAAGAACCAGTGGATGGCCGTGGCGTCCGGTGTCCGAGTGTAGAGGAACGAGACCAGCGCCGCGTAGAGAACGACATTGGTCGGGCCGATGGCGCGACCAGAGACCTGGTCGATGGACGTCCCAGTGTCGCGCGCGGTGCCCCGCCGCCGCCAGGCAAGTTCGGCCGCCGCGAAGATGAAGTAGTACGACGAGAGAAAGCCGATACTGAGCCAAAGCTCGGACGGCGCGAGATGGGCTCCCGCCGCGGTGCGCCCGAAGAGGACCCACAGCAGATGGGATGCGTACGAGCCGACGAGCGCGAGCAGTGAGAACGGTGGCCAGGAATTGCGAACGTGGAGTGCGGCGGCAAGGCATGCGAGAAACGCGATCGCCACGAGTGGCCACGCGTCGGCGTGGGTGGTCGCCACGAAGATCGAGACGTGCCCCAGGAAGACCGTAAGCCCGGCGGCGGCCTGCGACCTCCAGCGGTCGGCGAGTATGAACAGGGGCACGAGGCCGAGCGTCATCCAGGTGACTGCCACCGGAAGCGACACACATCGCGTTGGCTCGATGAAGTGCGCGGCGAAGGAAACGAAGTAGGCGAGTGTCAGCCCTCCGATCATGACCGGGCGGGCGAACCGCTCGAGGCTCTTCTCCTGCCACTTTCCGACCGCGAAGACACCGAGGGCGAAGGCGTAGGCGATGGCAGTCGTGCCACCGGGGGTGAGGCGGGGATGGACGAGGTTGACGAAGTACGCGATCCCGATCGCGAGTAGCCCGAGGCCGACGTTGCGAAGCCAGAGCGAGCCAATGCGCTCTTCGAGTGAGAGCGCCGCCGTTGCCGGTGTCGAATTGATATCGGGGCGTTGCTTCGCCGCCGGCTCCGGCGACCCGGTGGGCGGTGGCGGTACTGGCGGGGGGGCCATGGGCGGCGGCGGCGCGGGATGCTCGAGTGGTTTCGGAGGCGGGGGTGGAGCGGTGCGCGGTCGTGTTGGCGGCTCGGGGATCGCGACGACCGGCCTATCGGCGGGATTCTCTTCTGCCGCCGTTTGCTTCGGCATTGCCGTGCCGAGACGTTCGGAGAGTATGGCGAGACGCTGTTCGTGCCGCGTGACTCGTGCGCGTAGCGCACGCAGCTGGGTTCCCACGTAGATCGCGGGCGCGAACAGCGCGGCGACGGCGCACATCACGATAAGCGAGATCATGTGGTCACCGCACCTTTCCGCGGAGCCCAGAGACTGCTTCCTGCAGCGTCTCCGCCGTGGCCGCGCTGGGTTGCACCGGCGCGCCACACACGAACTCGATGCGCGACCACACGCGCCGGAAAGGTCGTCGCATCGCCGGGCCGCCTTCGCGACTGAAGAAGCTGCCCCAAAGACCGCTAAGCGCCATCGGCACGACCGGCACCGGAGTCCGCTCGAGGATCTGCTCGATGCCCGGGCGGAACGGGTTCAGGTCGCCGGTGGCGGTAATGCGGCCCTCGGGGAAGATGCAGACCAACTCGCCGCCGGCGAGCGCCTTCGCAACCTCGTCGAGCGCACGCTCCTTCATTACTGGATCCTCCTTGGCGGACGCGATCGGGATGGCGTGGGCGGTTCGAAAGACGAAGTTGAGCAACGGCGTGCGGAAGATCCTGTGATCCATGACGAAGCGGATCGGACGCCGAAACGAGGCGGCGATCACCACCGCATCGACGAAACTTACGTGGTTGCAGACCAGCACGGCGGCACCCTCGTCGGGGACGTGTTCTAGCCCGCGCTGGCGCACGCGATAGATCGTGTGCACCAACAGGAAGATGATGAAGCGCATCAGAAACTCGGGGACGAGGGTATAGATGTAGACGGCGACGCCGGCGTTCACGATGGCCGTGAAGAGGAAGAGTTGCGGCACGCTGAACCCGGCCTGCCGCAGGGTGACGGCGAGGATCGCCGCCATCACCATGAAGAAGGCGCTGATGATGTTGCTGCCGGCGATGATGCGCGAGCGGTGCTCGGGATTGCTGCGGTGCTGCACGAGAGCCAAGAGAGGCACGATGAAGAAGCCGCCGAAGATGCCGATCGACACCAGGTCTGCGATGAGCCGCCAGTGACACTTCCCACCGAGGAACTCGGCGACCCCCATGGACCCTCCCGGCGTGGCCGCGAGCGCATGTGCTGCGAGATACAGGTCGAGCGCGAACAGCGAGAGACCAATCGAGCCGAAGGGGACGAGGCCGATCTCGATCTTGCCACCCGAGAGTCGTTCGCAGAGCAGACAGCCGAGGCCGATGCCGATCGAGAAGACGGCGAGCAGGAGCGTGACGACGCTTTCGTCTCCGCCGAGGATCTCGCGCCCGAGTTCCGGGAACTGCGCGAGGAAGAGCGCGCCATAGAACCAGAACCAGGAGATGCCGAGGATCGACAAGAAGACGGTGCGATTCTCGTGTGCGAAGCGGATCGTGCGGAGCGTTTCAGCGAACGGGTTGCGGCCGATGCGCAGTGAGGGTGCCGGCGCCGGTGCTGGCGGTATCCGGCGGCTGCTGGCCCAGCCGATTGCTGCGAGTGCGATCGTCGCGACCGCGGCGATCGTCGGCCCCCAACTGGGGAGACTCACCAGCACGCCGCCGAGGATCGTGCCCAGCAGGATGGCGACGAAGGTCGCACCCTCGATGAGCGCGTTGCCGCCGACCAACTCCTCTTCACGCAGATGTTGCGGAAGGATGCTGTACTTGACGGGGCCGAACAGTGCCGACTGGGCGCCCATGAGGAACAAGGCGACGAGGAGCAAGGGAACGTCGCGGCGCGCGAACCCGACGGCTGCGACGCACATGATGCCGATCTCCAGCACCTTCACGGCGCGGATGATGCGTGACTTCTCGAACTTGTCCGCGAGCTGACCAGCGCTGGCCGAGAACAAGAAGAAGGGCAGGATGAAAACGGCCCCCGCGAGGTTGACGAGCGTGTGGCTCGACAGCGCGGAGGTCGTCATCCCGAATGCGAACAGGATGACGACGGCATTCTTGAAGAGGTTGTCGTTCAGGGCTCCCAGGAACTGGGTCCAGAAAAACGGCCCGAATCGTCGGGCACGAAGCAACGTACTCTCGCTCATTTCCTCTCCCTCGAGCTTTCGGGTCGGCATCATCCTCATGACCGATATACGCAGGAGACATGCCACGCTCTGGCGGAGCGCCGCAGGCAAGGTAATTCAGTAACTTACCTCTCTTTGACCTGCTGCCAGGCCTCTCCGCGCACTGTCGCACTTGACGCTGAATGCCCATGGGTGTCCATTCAATGTACATGGACTTCCTCAACCCAGCGGAAAGAGTCCAAGCCGCGGCGATCGCCGAACTGGCGTACAGCAATCCATTCATGCCCGAGCGCATCACGCACGAGCGGGCTGTGCTGGGCGACGACTTCGCGGCAGCCGAGGCAGTGTGGACCCTTCGCGCCGGCCGTGCCGTCCAGAACGTCAACCTGGAGTTGCTCCGAGAGCGCGCCGGACGCCTTGCCACGGTGTTGCGCGAGCGGCTCGTTGCGGGGGCCCGCACCACGGCCAAGGACCTCGAACTCTTCGAGGACGTTGTCTTGTACGTCCTCTACGATCGCCACGAGGGCGCGCTCTGGGAGCTGATCGACCGCGGCCTCGGACGCGGCCGTGTCGGAGCGTGGGACGCCTTTCGCCGCGATGCCGAGCGGCTCCTCGACGTTCCCGGGATCGAGCTACCCTCGCGCCGGGGGCTTCCCGCGCTGTTCGCGGGCTTCTTTCAGGTCCGCCGCGCGTTCCACCATATCTTCTCGGACATCATCGGTGGATCGATGCCCGCCGCCCGGCTTCGCGCCGCGGTGTGGGAATCGATCTTCACCTACGACATGCGGCGCTATCGGCGTGCGCTGATCGACCGCATGGGCGACATGACGACACTCATCGTCGGTCCCTCGGGTACCGGCAAAGAACTGGTGGCGCGCGCGATCGCACTCTCGCGGTATATTCCGTTCGACCCGGATCGCGGACGCTTCGCGGACCAGAGCGGCGTGACCCTCCACCCGCTCAACCTCTCTGCGTTGTCGCCAACACTGATCGAATCCGAACTCTTCGGGCATCGTCGGGGCGCCTTCACCGGCGCGCTTGCCGACCGGGAGGGATGGCTCGAGGAGTGTGGACCGCTCGGTACCGTCTTCCTCGACGAGATCGGGGATGTCGACCCCAGTATTCAGGTCAAGCTCCTTCGTGTGCTCCAGACGCGAACCTTCGAGCGGCTTGGCGACACCAAGCCGCTCAGTTTTCGCGGTAAGATCATCGCCGCGACCAACCGCGATCTGTCACGCGAGATTCAGGTCGGCCGTTTTCGCCAGGACTTCTATTACCGTCTCTGCGCCGACATGATCGAGACACCGTCGCTCGCCGAGCAGCTCCGCGATGCGCCTGAGGAGCTGCCGCACCTGGTCCTCTTCCTCGTCGAACGTATCGTCGGCGAGGCCGAAGCCGAGGCGTTGGCGCAGGAGGTCGCGGCCTGGATCGAGCACCATCTTGGGCTGAGCTACCCGTGGCCGGGCAACGTACGCGAGCTCGAGCAGTGCGTGCGGAACGTCCTCATTCGCCGCGAGTATCGTCCTCCGACCGTCCCTCCCAGTGGCACTCGCGAGGCGTTTGTCGCCGGCATTGCGAACGGGACTCTGACCGCCGACGAGTTGCTCGCTCGGTACTGTACGCTCGTCTATGCCGACACGCGCAGTTACCAGGAGACAGCGCGCCGCCTCGGTCTCGACCGCCGCACGGTGCGGAAGAAGGTGGATCTCGCGCAGGTCGAGGCGCTCGACGGAAGTCTCGCCGCCATCTCCGGTCGCAGGATCTCGCCCAGCTCCTAGGATCTGCGGGGGGCGGCTACTTGCAACGGGTGAAACTACCCCACGCACCGTTTTCGTAGTAGAGAGGGCGGCCAAAGGAGAATCGGCATGGACATCGGCATACTCGGAATCTTCCAGAACTTTCGCGGCGAGCGTGATGATGGCGCGCTGATACGTGGCGAGATGGAGGTCGCCCTGCTCGCCGAGGCGCTCGGGTTCGACAGCTATTGGGCTCCCGAGCACCACTTCTTCGACTACTCGATGTGTCCGGACAACATCCAGTGGCTGACCGGGATCGCGGGCAAGACCAGTCGGATCAAGCTTGGTACCGCGGCGGTGATCATGCCGTGGAACGATCCCTATCGGATCGCGGCGAAGATGGCGTTGTTCGATCAACAGTCGGGCGGACGTGCGCTGCTGGGCTTCGGACGTGGCCTGTCGCGCCGCGAGTATGCGAGCTTTGGGATTCCGATGGACGAGGCGCGCGGGCGTTTCGACGAGGGCACCGAGATCATCGTGCGCGCGCTCGATGGGGGGTACATCGAGGCGGATACGACGTACTTCAAGCAGCCGCGCGCAGAGATTCGCCCACGCCCAACGGCAAGCTTCAATGACCGGCTCTACTCGATCGGCGTGTCGCCTGATTCGGCAGTGCAGGCGGCGGTCCTCGGATCGCGCCTCATGGTCCTGGCGCAGCAGCCGTGGGAAGTGTTCCGCGACACGGCCCTCATTCCGTACCAAACGAAATGGCGCGAGCTGCGGGGCACCGAGCCGACACCGCCGGTCTGTGGCCAGCTCATGTACTGCGATGCCGATCCTGCCAAAGCAGCCGAGCGCGGTGAGACCTACGTGAAGAATTACTTCGCGTCGGTCGTCGAACACTACGAGATCGCCGGCAAGCACTTCGAGGGCACCAAGGGCTACGAATACTACGCGTCAGCGGCCGAGATGATCAGCGCCATCGGGCTCGACGATATGGCCACCATGTACGCCGGCGTGAACTCCTTTGGTACGCCCGATCAGATCATCGAGAAGATCGAGGAGCAGCGCAGTGTCCTCGATTGCGACGTCGACGTGCTCGCGATCCCGATGTACGGCGGCATGACCGATGAGGAGGCGCTGGCGTCGATGCGCCTGTTCGCCGAAAAGGTCATGCCGACGCTCCGCGCCACGGCACGTACCGCCCCGACTCGTCACACGGCCTGAGCGGTCGGCGCGTGGGGCGTGCTCACCCCAGCGGTGTCAGCGCGCCCGTGACGAGGTTCAGCGCGAAGCTCTCGGTCGATCCGTCGTCGAAATCCGCGTCGAGATCGAAGTTGTCGTCCGTATCTGCGGCCGAGGCTGCGCCGTCGCGCGGCCGGCCGTCGTTGTCGACGGTCAGGCCGTCGAACGTCATGTCGAAGTTGCCCTGCGGCGTGGCGATCACCACCGGACCGCCGTCGAAGAGCACGGCTACGCGGGCGCCTCGACTATCAGCAGGAGGCAGCCACCATCGGAGCGGAGCGCGGCATGTTCGGTGCCACGGCCGGCGAGGTGAAAATCACCGCCCGTGATCGTGCGTTCGCCGACGATGAGATCTCCTTCGATCACGTAGCAGTGCTCCACCCCCGCGTGGATGTGCGTTTCGGCAACGGCGCCGGGGTGCATGCGGATGAGGTAGCTCGAGGAGCGATCGCCGCCACCCGTGGCAAGATCCTTCCTCAGGATTCCGGGTTGAATCTCGAGCCACTGGCCCTCGGCGGTACCAACGAAAGCCATCGCGCCGGACATGGTGCCCACGGTCTGGTCCGCGGCGCGTCGCCCGAGTCGCCGTACTTCACCGAGGAGGCGAGCGCGTACCGCCGACGATCCGGCAACCGGTGTGGCGGCAAGCGAGAGATCGTTGGCCACGCTCGTGAACGCAGCAAGCTCATCATTGCAGCGCGAACAACCACCAGCCAGGTGCCGTTCGAACGCCGGGGCCTCCGTGGGCCCGAGCGCGCCAAGCGCGAACAGTGCGGCATTCTCGCACATCGTCTCGTCTGACTGTTCGCGTGTCACAGTAGCTCCCGTCCGTGCTGAGCGAGCACCTTCTTCAGTCGCAGCATACCAAGACGGATGCGCGTTTTGACAGTCCCGAGTGGCATGTCGAGCTCGGTGGCGATCTCGCTGTGGCTAAGCCCCCGGAAGTAGGCGAGCTCTATCGTTGCTCGTTCGTCGTGACTCAGTCGTGAGAGGGCGCCGATCACTATCCGCCGTCGCTGCCCGAAAGCGGCCTCTTCGTCGGGGCCCTCGGCGTCGGAGCTCTCCGCCTGCGCGGCCTCGAGCGGCGCCGAACCGGACGGGCGAGAGGTTCTCGAGCGCAGCCGATCGATGGCGCGACTGCGCGCCATCGTGAGGAGCCACGCGATCGGCGTCCCCCGCGTACGATCGAACGTCGCGGCCTGGCGCCACGCCTGGAGGTACACGTCGAGCGCGACCTCTTCGGCGTGTTGACGATCGCCGAGGATGCGGAGCGCCAGCCCCTGTACCGCTGTCGCCGTCCCGTCATAGAGGCTGGCAAGCGCCTGCTCGTCGCCATCGACGACGCGTTCGATCAGGAGGGAGAGCGCGTCCACGTGGATGCTCCTGACGGCGGTATTGGCGCTGAATGGCATGACGCTTTGCCTCGTTGGTGTCTACGAATCATGGAGTCGGATCGGATGTGAGTTCTTTGCCGTGCCCGTGGAAATACGCCTCCGGTCCCGCTGGGCGACGTAACTTCTATCACGCGCGCTCTAGTCGAAACCATCCAGGTGCAACGGGATCGGCGTACGACCGTTTCGCTACATCCGATCGTCCGGCCCCCTCCGTAGTGTCAGTCGAACGCGGGCCCGCGTCGACACACGACACTCAAAAACGAACGGAGGAACACAGCATGAAATACCAACGTCTTGGACGCGGTCTCCTGACCGCAAGCTTGGCACTCGCAATTGCGACCGGGCATGCCTCGGCCGCGAGTCACCGCGAGGCCCCACTCATGACTCTCGACCCGGGTGCAGACATCAGCGACGTCTACGCGTTCGTCTCGTACGACGAGGACAACGTCGCCCGTCCACTCGCAGAACGGAAGGTGACGCTGATCATGAACGTGGTTCCCGGCCAGGAGCCCAGCTCAGGACCGAACTACTTCGGATTCGACGATGAAGTATTGTACTCGATCAACGTCGACAACGATCGCGATGGTCTCGCGAACGACGTTCGCTACGAGATTCGCTTCGACACGGAGGTCGTAAGTCCGGGGCAGTTTCTGGCCACGGTGGGCATTCCCCCGGTGACGGCGCTCGAAGGTGCTGGCGCGGCTGGCATGGCGCTCCGTCAACGGTTTCACGTCGTCGAGCTGCGCGACTGTGGTACCGGGCAACGCGTGTTTCGTTGCAAGACGGAGACCCAGCTTTTCGAAGGGGCCTGGAAGCCGACGGTACCCTCGAACATCGGTCCGGCGACGATGCCCGATTACGAGGGGCTGGCGGCGCAAGGCGTCTTCGCCGACGAGGCGACCGACATTCGCGTCTTCGCGGGGCAGCGTGCGGAGACGTTCTCGATTGATCTCGGAGCGGTGTTCGACACGATCAACCTTCGGACAGAAGGGGGCATCCCCATCCCTGGGGTCCGACCGCCGCTGCCGGTGCAGCGCGCGTCGGAGGACGCCGACGACTTTTCCGACCCGTTCGGGGTGAATGCGTTCAGCGGCTTCAACGTCAACACGATCGCGATCGAGGTGCCGATCTCGCGGCTGACGGCCGACGGCCTGGTCCCGACGGCGGACACCGGCACGATCGGAGTGTACGCCAACACGTTTCGGCGCCGGACCACGACGCGGCGGGGCGACCCGGGCATCAACCCACGGCGTGCGATCGAGCTCCGTGACTCGAAGGGTCGCTACCAGCAGGTGTCGCGTATGGCGAATCCGCTCGTGAACGAGCTGATCATCCGGATCGGACGCAAGGACTTCTGGAACGCGACCTTTCCGGAGCGTGAAGAGCTTTTCCTCGACGCCTATCGCGATCTCGACGTGGCGGCTGCGCTGGAGTTGGTTTCCGGGGTGCCCGTGCCTGCCACGCCGCGCGAGGACGTCGTCCAGCTACTCACCAAGTACGCGGGACAGGACCCGGATCCGAACGTCGGTCCATTCTCTGAGCTTCTCCGTCTCGACATGATGGTTCCACCGACCGCTGTCGATGGGATCAAGCGGCTCGGGCCGTTCGCGCACGATGCGGCCATGCCGCCCAATCCGACGCCCGATCCCGCGGGATTTCCGAACGGACGTCGCCCGAACGACGACGTCACTGATCTGGTCGTACGCGTTGCCGGAGGCGCCAACTACTTCGACAACTTCGTCGGTGACGGTGTGGGTGTGCAGGAATTGGGCATCACGCCCGCGTTTCCATTCTTGCCGACGCCGTACGATGGCCGCAACCGTCGTCATCGGGATCCGGGCGAGGAGTGAGGCCACGGGTCGGCGTATCCGCGAAGGCGCGGATACGCC
>JAJCZP010000086.1 GCA_029262315.1 Deltaproteobacteria bacterium
AGTATCTCGGCGGCGACGAATACACGATCGCCGACATCGCCACCTACCCCTGGTACGGCAGCGTCGTCTTGCACAACATCTACGACGCCGAGGTATTTCTTGATGCGAAGGCGTATACCAACGTCGTCCGCTGGGCGTCGGAGATTCAAGAGCGCCCCGCGGTGCGGCGTGGTCAACGCGTCAACAAAGCCTGGGGCCCCGAAGAAGAACGCGTCCCCGAGCGTCATGCCGCAAGCGATCTAGACTAGGTCCCCGTCCCCCCAGAACCCTCGGGACGTTTTCTTTCCGTCCCGATCTCTTCCGCGCTACGCGTCCACCGGGACCTCGGACGACCCGAGTTCCCGAAAGCGAACGGACTGGACGATCCGATCGAACACGGCGCGCAGATCCTCGACGTGCGCACTGTCATCGGAAAGCGTCAGCGCGACCATCGTCGACGCCGTCCCATGAAAGCTCCCCAACCAGGTACGCGTCGCGCCCTGGGCGTGCGCCGTCGCCTCCTGTCGTACGGCGTTCCATCCCGTACCGACCTCACGTGTCGGGTCACCGAGCGTCGCGCCCTCTGGGAAGAACGGCGCGCCACTTCGCAGCGGCAACTCCACCGGCAGGTGCAGGTTGGGAGTAATGGACACCGTGAACTCGGCCGTTCCATCCGGAGGCTGGAAACTGATGACGTGGGAGGATCCTTGGTCGGTTTCCGTTGCGGTTCCCCATGAAGCCGGCACATCGAGAGACACGGTGCGCGTCGGATCTTGATACAGTTGCCACATCTCGGAGGCGGACGCAGCGGAACAGTCCTCGAGCGTCAATTGCTTCGACGCCAGGACACGGCCGTCCCACACCACCGACGCGACCCACGGCCCCGATTTCAGCTCGTTCGCGTCGCTCAAAACCCATGCGACCGGATACGGTGTCAGTCTCCCTGGCGCATGCCGTGCCGGCCATGGCGTCTGCATTTGCTCGCGCGCATCGCTACTCGCCACACGCTGATGCGCCGGATGTTCCCACCGGATCTCGAACGGGCTTTCCCCAGGAGCCCCGTGCGCCTGCGCGATCCCGAACACCACACCAAATCGTGTGCCGAGACGACACGGAATGCGATCGGTCCACTCAACCGGCATCAGCGTCTCGAGCCTGGCATCGCCGATGCGCTGCCCGTCGATAACCTGGACCTCACCCACCCCGCCCGGGTACCGCCCGAACGCAAGGACCCTGGCGGAAAACTCGTTCCGCCCGACTCCCGGATGACACGCGGTCGCGAGCGAGACGGACACCCCTGCCAGTACGACGCGGGCCACCCAGCTACCGACGGCAGCGGACCGATTCCTCATACACGACTATCGGCAGGAACGGCCCTAAACTGTAGCGGCGCGTGCGAAGGCATCACCCACGGAGGACTCCTCGGCGCATCTGATCGGCTTCGATCGACTCGAAGAGGGCCTGAAAGTTCCCCTCGCCGAAACCCTCATTACCCTTGCGCTGAATGATCTCGAAGAAGATCGGACCGATCACGGTCTCCGTGAAGATCTGCAGAAGGAGGCCGTTGCCCTGCGCCGGCGCGCCGTCAATCAGGATGCGGTTTGCGCGCAGTCGTGGCAGCGACTCCTCGTGACCTGGCACGCGTGCGTCGACCCGCTCGTAGTAGGTATCGGGCGTGTCCAGGAAGGTCGTCCCGAGAAGGCGCAGCTCTTCGACCGAGGCGTGGACGTCGCCGGTCGCCAACGCCACGTGCTGGATGCCCTCGCCGCGATAGGCAGACAAATACTCCGCGATCTGCGAACTGTCGTCGGCCGACTCGTTGATCGGGATTCTGATCTTCCCGCACGGACTCGTCATCGCTTTGCTGCGGAGTCCCGTCACCTGGCCTTCGATCTCAAAGTGCCGCACCTCGCGAAAGCCGAACAGGCGCTCGTAAAACTCTGCCCATTCGGCCATGCGGCCACGGTGCACGTTGTGGGTCAGATGATCGATCTGGGTGAGGCCGGCGCCACGCGGTCGCTGCTCTGCCCCCGCGAGCGGCACGAAGTCTACGTCGTAGATGGTTCCGCGATCGCCGTAGCGGTCGACCAAGTAGATGAGGCTATCGCCGATCCCCTTGATGGCGGGAATGTTCAGCTCCATCGGCCCCACGTGCGGCGGCACGCCCCAGGCACTCAACTCCCGTGCGCGCTCATAGGCAGCGGCCGCATCGCGAACTCGAAATCCCATCGCGCAAATCGAAGGCCCGTGTACGCGCGCGAACGATTGGGCGAAACTGTCCGGCTCGGCGTTCAGGACGTAGTTGATGTCCCCCTGCCGATAGAGCGTGACGTCCTTCGAGCGATGGCGCGCCACCGCCGTGAAGCCAAGCCGCTCGAAGACGCGGCCGAGCGCTACCGGATCAGGGGCAGCATACTCGACGAATTCGAAACCGTCCGTGCCCATCGCGTCGTGCATAGCTCAGGTATTAGTTTCTTCTGTAACTAGTGTCAAGATACGCCCCGAGCTTCGGCGCTCCACCGTCGCTAGCTCCGCGCGCCGGACCGCGTGGTCGGCGTCGGAGTGAGCGCGTTCGCGGCTTCCTGAAGTCTCGTAAGCAGACGCGAGAGTTTCTGGAGATCGCCCTGCCCCAGCGCTCGCACGAGTGCATGCTCCGCGTCGAGCGCGATCGGGACGATTTCCGCATAGATGCGTTGCCCCTTCGCCGACAGTCGGAGAACGGTACGGCGGCGATCCGCGTCGTCGATCTTGCGGACGATCCGCCCCTGGGCCTCGAGTGCCGCGACCGCACGGCTCACACTCACCTTGTCCATCGCGGTCCGGACGCCGACCTCGCCCGCTGACAGGCCCGACTGCTCGCCGAGCACGGCCATCACCCGCCACTGCGGAATCGAGAGCTTGAATCGCTCAGCATACTGGCGAGCCAGCTGCGCGCTGATCGTATTCGTCAGTACCGACAGTCGGTAGGGCAGGAAATCTTCGAGCACCAGGCGGCCCTGCTTGGCCAGCCTCTTCGCAAGCGGTTGCATACGTAACTGTATAGAAACCACTGGCGACACTCGCAACCCTGGCCACCCACGGATGGCCGATGGCTCGCGACGTACCGAGCGCTTGCGCCAAGGTGCCGCTCCGGGCAAACCGCACTATCGTGCCCCGGTCATCCCCCCGCCAGACGTTGCGGCTCGGCGTCAGCAGCTGCCTACTCGGCAGTAAGGTCCGGTTCGACGGCGGGCACAAGCATGACCGCTTTCTGACCGACACGCTCGGCGACTACGTCGAGTGGGTATCCGTGTGCCCCGAGGTCGAGGCGGGGATGAGCATCCCGCGAGAGTCCGTCCGACTGGTTGGGAGCGTCGACGAGCCGCGCATGGTCGGGGTCCGAAGCGAGCGCGACTACACCCTCAGGATGCGGCGCTTCAGCGCCCGGCGCGTCCGCGAACTGGCCACGCTCGATCTCGACGGCTACGTCTTCAAGAAGGGCTCGCCGAGCTGCGGCATGGAGCGCGTGCGCGTGTATCAGCGAGGCATGCCGAGCCGGAGCGGACGCGGCATCTTCAGCGCCGCGTTCATGGCGGCCTACCCCCTGCTTCCCGTCGAAGAAGAGGGACGGCTCAATGATCCGAGCCTACGCGAGAACTTCATCGAGCGACTGTTCGCCCATCGGCGATGGCGAATCCTCGTCGACGGCCATCCGACACGCCGCGACTTGATCGCTTTTCATACCGCGCACAAGTACCTCCTGCTCGCGCATAGCCCGGAGCGCTACCGAGCGCTTGGACGCTTCGTCGCCGGGCACAAGCGGCTCCGCATTCAGGCCGCCGTCGGTCGCTACGGCGCCGACTTCATGGCCGCGTTCTCGGTCCGGACGACCAGGCGCAAGCACACCAACGCGCTGCAGCATATCGCCGGTCATTGCCGGGAGTATCTCGATCACCACGATCGCGCCGAGCTGGCACAGCTCATCGCGGACTACCATAGCGGCTTGGTGCCACTGATCGTCCCAATCACGCTGCTCCGTCACCACATCGCGCGGAACGACATCCCGTACGTGAGCGACCAGGTCTACCTGCAGCCGCACCCAAAAGAACTGATGCTCCGCAACCACGTCTGAGGACTACGCACGTGCAGGTTCCTAGGAATAGGTCTCCCCCTGAGGTACCAAGGTCGCTCGCTTTGCACGCGTGCCCACTCCCCTGACGATCACCAGGGAGCGACGCGGAGGGAGAACCATGCTCGAACTCTACCACAACGCCATGTCGACCTGTTCGCAGAAAGTACGACTCGTGCTCGCGGAGAAGGAACTCGAGTTCACGTCTCATGAGATCGATCTCCTGAGCGGCGCACAGCACGACCCGAGCTATGCCGCGTTGAACCCCCATCACGTCGTGCCGACCCTCGTGCACGACGGCGTCGGACTGATCGAGTCGACGCTCATCAACGAATACCTCGACGATGCGTTTCCGAGCATCCCGATGCGGCCTGCGGATGCTCTCGGCCGCCATGCGCTCCGACTCTGGACCAAGCTCCTCGACGAACAGGTGCAGGCCGCAATCGGTGTGCTCACGTACGCGATCGCAGCGCGGCCGCTCGTGCTCCAACAAGCAGAGGAAGTCCGCGAGGCCAACATCGGGGCCATTCCCGACGCGGCGCGCCGAGCCGCGCGCCGGAGCGTCATCGCGCACGGGGTACAAGCGCCCGAGTTCGCGGGGGCCCTCGAACAACTGATCGACCTCATCGATCGCGCAGAAACCGCGCTCGCCAACCGCGAATGGCTTTCGGGCGCCGACTTCGGGCTGGCTGACGCCGGCGTCCTTCCGTACGTCCTACGCCTCGACACGCTCGCCATGACGCCCCTGCTGACCGCGACGGCACGCCCGCACCTCGCTGCCTGGTTCGGACGAATGCAAGCGCGTCCGAGCTTCGAAACCGCGGTAAGGCGATGGGTCCCCGACGAGATCGTCGAACTCTTTCGGGGCGTGGGCGCATCCGTCTGGTCCGAGGTCGAGCCGCTGACGAAGAGTGAGGGGTCCTGAGATGGAGTTCCAGATCTTGTACTGCGGGCCTTGTGGCTACCGTGGCCGTGCCGAGGATCTCGCAACTGAGCTGCGCGACCGCTTCGATGCTCGTGTATCGATCGAGGAGGGGGGCTTCGGGCAGTTCGACGTCCTGATGGACGGCGAGATCGTCGCCTCGAAGGGAACCTTTCTTCGACGGGTCCTGACCCACGGCGCCCCCGCTCAAGAAAAGATCCTGCAGGCGATCGAGAACGCGCTCGCCGTACGCACAGGTGACGCGTGCGAGCTCCCGACAACAGCCAAAGGCTGAGTCGACGCCAGCCAATGGCGGCGGCCCAGGCGCCCCAGCCGTTGGGACCGTCCCTCTAGGGCGTTTCATCTGCTGACCACGTCTGCCCCCTCCTGGACCTCCCCTGGCCGCACCCGCGCCTCCCGTGCTACTCGATCCCATGCCCTCCCCCTTCGCGACGGCAACCGAACTGTCCCGTGGCCTGCGCACTCGCGCGCTCTCGGCCCGCGATCTCGTCGAGACCGCGATCGAGCGGATCGAACGCGAAAACGATCGCCTGAACGCCGTCGTGGCACGCGATTTCGAACGTGCACGTCGCCGCGCTGGGGAGGCTGACGCGGCCCTCGACCGCGGCGAGTCTCGCCAGCCGCTACTCGGCGTGCCCATGACGATCAAGGACTCGCTCGAAACCGAGGGCCTAGTGACGGCGTGCGGAGCCCCAGAGCTCGCACAGCATGTGCCGACTCGCAACGCCGATCCCGTCCAGCGCGTGCTCGATGCGGGCGCGATCGTGCTCGGCAAGACCAACGTCCCGCTCTACGCGGGAGACTGCCAGGCCTTCAACGACGTGTACGGAACCACCAACAACCCGTGGGACCTCACGCGCACTCCTGGCGGATCGTCGGGCGGCGCCGCGGCCGCACTGGCGGCCGGACTCACCCCGATCGAGATTGGCAGCGACATCGGTGGCTCGATTCGGAACCCCGCACATCTCTGCGGTGTGTTCGGACACAAGCCGACGTGGGGGATCCTCTCCGACCGTGGCCATATCCCGGGGCCACCCGGCACGCTTGCCCCGACCGATCTTGCGGTCGTCGGCCCTCTGGCGCGGAGCGCGGAAGACCTGAACCTTCTTCTCGACGTTCTCGCGGCACCACCTCCGAACGACGTCCGTGGGGGCTGGCGTCTGGAACTGCCAGCCCCACGAGCGCAGAGCCCGAAAGGGTTGCGTGTCGCGGCCTGGTTGGACGACCCGTTCTCTCCGGTAGACGACGAGTATCGAACGCTGCTCGAGGCCTCCGCCGACGCGCTCGAACGCGCCGGCGCCGTCGTCGATCGCTCGGCGCGGCCCGCGGTGGACTTCGGCACCTCGTACTGGACCTATGGTCAGCTGCTCGCCCCGATCATCGCATCCGGGTTCCCGCAGGAGGTCCTCCGTGGCCTCGAAGCCGCCGCCCTCGAAATCGCTCCTGACGATCGCAGCCAGCGAGCGCTCCAGGTACGTGGAGCGCTCGTGTCACACCGCGAGTGGCTGATGCACGACGAGATCCGTCACCAGATGGCTGCCGCCTGGGCGCGATTCTTCCGCGACTTCGACGTCGTGCTGATGCCCGCGATGCCGACCGCGGCCTTCCCGCACGACCCCCATCCCGATTTCCACAGCCGCGTACTCCATGTGAACGGCGCCGCGCGCTCCTATCTCGATTTTCTGCACTGGGTGAGCCTCGCGACGGTCGCCGGCCTCCCCGCGACCGTGGCCCCGATCGGCCGCACGCGTGGTGGCCTGCCGGTCGGTGTGCAGATCGTCGGCGGCCGATTCGAAGACCGCACGACCATTCAGACCTCCGCCTGGCTCGGCGAGTTCACCCCTCCGCCAGGGTTCTGATCCGAGAAGAACTCGGGCCGCCCCCTCGGCCAGCACCAAAGCGCCAGTGCCGGGCCCGGACGCGCGCTACGCGCCGCCACCCTCCGCGGGAGAGGCTCGACCATCGGGCGGCCACGCAGCCACACCCTCTTCGAGAGGAATGCGGAGCCCGCGCGCCAGCTTCGAGATCATCTGCCACGTCCCGACCGCCGCAACGAGATCGATGCTGGCATCGCGGCCGAGCGCGCTTTCGCATCGTGTCCAGCTCTCGTCGGAGAGATCGCCGGTCTCGAGCAATTCGTCGGTTGCCCCGAGCACGGTGCGGTCGACATCGCTGAGACTATCGGTGGCACGCCAGTCGCGCACCGCGAGAAGCGCTTCGGCATTGCACCCAAAGATGTCCTGCGCGATCGGCCAATGCTGCGTCCACTCGTAGGCGCAGCCGGTGACCCACCCAATGCGCATGATGACCAACTCGCGCAAACGATGATCGAGCGCCGCCTCCAGCAGCAGCGACAACAGCAGATCGGAGATGGCGGCGGCGGTCTTCGGCCGATGAAACAGTGTCCGGAAGATGTTGAGCTTGCCGATCGACTCGTGCATGCCGAGTTCTTCGACCTTCGTACATGCATCCTCCTCGGTGAACATCTCCACACGGAGCTCAGCCATCGGATCCCCCGCCTGCACGCGGCACGTCGTAGGAGCCCAACATCAAGGCTTCGGCCTCACTCACCTTGTCGTCTCCATGGTGGCAGCAGGCCTTGACCGAGAATTTCCTGCCGTCAACGGACTCAACCGCGCCCTCGAACACGAGCGGCTCGTTGATTGGCGTCGGTTTCAGGTATGTGACTTTGATCCAGATCGTCGGCCCGGTTTTGCCCGCAAGCATGACGGCGTAGGCGAGAACCTGATCATACAGCGCCGCGACCATCCCTCCGTGCACGGTGTCAGGTGCGCTCTCGTATGCATTGGGAAACGCACAGCGGACGATCAACTTGCCACCTTCGACGGTCATGCGAAGCCCCGGCGCAACGGGGTTGAAGATGCCCGTGGCGGGGTTGAACGGGATGACCGCGTTGGGATCGTCGAGGTCAAACTCGAATCGATACGACGGAAGCGCCCGCACCCTGCTGACGTCGTCGAGCGACGCCAGCAGAGCCTCGACCCGATCCGCCGCCGCGGTCAGCTCTTCGAGCGAGCCGCCGAGCCGGACGATCTTCGAATTGATCTGGCGCAGCCCCGCGACGATGCGATGACACTGCGCTTCTTGCGCCGGACTGAAGTCGGGATCGTGCGAGGCGAAATCACTGGCTGGCATAGCCTCCCCAATTCGTGCTCAAGATATACGTGAGCGCCCGCGGTGCCGGCGACGCCAGAGCGTCAGGTTGCGCGCGCCGCCAGCGCTCTCGGGCGCGGCGCAGGAACGCTCAAACTCTATAGTCTCGACCCTTCCCGCGCGCCACATATTGATCGTGGATCCAGGCGTAGGTCTTTTCCATCCCCGCACGCAGCGAGGTCGAGGGGGCCCAGCCGAGCCGCTCGAGGATCAGCGTGTTGTCACTGCTTCGGCCGTCCACGCCCTTCGGTGCGTCGAGCTTGTAGGAGCGCTCCAATCGGATGCCGGCGATGTCTTCGACGATGCTGACGAGGTCGTTGATCGTCACCGTTTCGCTCGAGCCGAGGTTGATCGGCTCGTGCACCGCGCTGTCCATGAGCCGCCCAATGCCCTCGACGCAGTCGTCGATGTACGTAAACGAGCGCCCTTGCCGTCCGTCGCCCCAGATCTCGATGCGGTGATCGCCGCTCGCTTTGGCCTCGACCATCTTCCGGCAGATCGCCGCCGGGGCCTTCTCCCGTCCACCGTCCCACGTGCCGTGCGGACCATAGACGTTGTGCAACCGCGCAACCCGCGTCCCCAGACCGAAGTCCTCGGCGAAATGCCTGCACATCCGCTCCGAGAAGAGCTTCTCCCAGCCGTAACCGTCCTCCGGCAGTGCTGGGTAGGCATCGACTTCGCGAAGCGGCGTCACGTCATAGCCGCGCTGTTTGTCGGCGTTGTAGACACAGGCCGACGACGCGAAGAAAAATCGCCCCGCTCCGTGCTGCTGCGCCGCCTGCAACATGTGGGTATTGATCAGGACGCTGAGCATGCAGAGCGCCTTGTTGTTTTCGATGAAGCCCATGCCGCCCATGTCGCAGGCGAGTTGGTAGACGTCGCGCACCCCCGCGCACGCCTCGAGACAGTCTTCCCGCCGCCGCAGGTCGAGCTGGCGGTTATCGACATCGTCGAACCGGCGGTACCACGACTCGGGTGGCTTGAGATCCACGGCCCGAATCCGACCCACCTTCTGGCTACGGAGGGCGGCCACGAGATGCCCCCCAATGAACCCCCCGGCGCCAGTCACCACGATCTCCGGCTGAGGCATCGGTAGCTCTTAGCATCAAGCGTCGCGGGTCGCACGCACCACGCGGGCCGACATCGCCCCCACACGCATGTGCCGTCCTTGATTCTCCACAACACCCCCTCTAGACCACTAGCGATGCGAGTCTCGACATGGTGAGCACCGCTGACGATCAAGCCCACAAGGCGATCATCATCGGCGCCGGATTCTCAGGCATGTGCGTGGCCATCCTGCTCCAGAAGGCGGGCATCGACGCCTACGTCATCTTGGAGAAGGCCGACGATGTCGGTGGCACC
This sequence comes from Deltaproteobacteria bacterium, assembly GCA_029262315.1. GTDB lineage: Bacteria > Desulfobacterota > Binatia > UTPRO1 > UTPRO1 > JAJCZP01. Next base: position 9,567 of record JAJCZP010000086.1, read on the forward strand.
TGGCGCGAGAACACCTACCCTGGCGCCGAATGCGACATCCCGTCCGCGCTGTATAGCTACTCCTTCGAGCACAACGCTGACTGGCAGTACAAGTGGTCGGAGCAGCCTCAGATCCTCGAGTACCAGAAGGATGTCGCCTCCAAGCACAGTCTCTACGAGCGAATCCGGTTCGGTCGGGAAGTTGCCTCCGCCACGTTCGACGAGCAGCGCCACCACTGGACAGTGACGACGACAGCGGGCGAGATCTACACAGGGCAGCACCTGATCACGGCGGTCGGCCAGCTGCATCATCCCAACGTGCCGCGTTTCCCCGGTGACGAGACCTATGAGGGAATCCGTTTCCACTCGGCGCGCTGGGACCACACGATCGCGCTGGCCGACAAGCGGGTGGCCGTCGTCGGCAACGCGGCCAGCGCGTTGCAGTTCATTCCGGAGATCGCGCCGATCGTCTCGCACCTGACCGTGTTCCAGCGAAGTCCGAACTGGGTCATCCCGAAACAGGATCGCCCCTATACGGACTGGGAGCGCTGGGTCTCCGCGCACGCACCGGCCATCGCCAAACTCTCCCGTTTTCGCATCTGGCTCCGCGGCGAGCTCCTCCTTCTCGCGGCGATGCGCAACAACCGACTGGCGCAGACGCTGCTTCGCCGAATGTCGCAGCGGTTCCTCAAGGAGCACATCGCCGATCCGGAGCTCATCGCGCAGCTGACGCCAGACTACCCGGTTGGCGCCAAGCGGGTCTTGTTCTCGGACAACTACTACCAGGCGCTCGCGCGCGAGAACGTCCATCTGGACACCTCGGGGATCGACCACTTCACGCCCACCGGCATCGCACGCAACGATGGCGTCGAGGAAGCCTTCGACGTGATCATCTATGGAACCGGTTTCAAGACCAATCCGTTCCTTGCCCCCATGGACATTCGCGGCCTCGGAGGACGGTCGATCCGCGACGCGTGGGCCGACGGCGCGCAGGCGTACCTTGGCGTCTCGACGCATGGCTTTCCCAATCTCCACATGCTGTACGGCCCCAATACCAACCTCGGGCACAACTCGATCCTGCTCATGGTCGAAGCGCAAAGCCGCTATATCGTCGAGTGCATGGAGGGGTTGGAGGCGCGAGGCCGGTCCGCGCTCGACGTCAGACAAGCCGTCGAAGATAGCTACAATGCCGAACTGCAAGCGCGACTGCACACCATGGCGTGGTACGAAGTCGCTGCGAGCTGGTACATGGACGGCGGCAAGGTCACCAACAACTGGGCGGGGAGCACCTGGGAGTACGTCCGACGCCTACGCCAGGTGCCGTGGCACGCCTACGACTTGCTGGGTTCGGCGTAGCCGCCGATCGCCAGAACCCGAGCGATTGTTCACTGCCCGCGACGGCTGATAAAGACTGGCCAACAAGGCGCGTATGCAATTTCTCAACCATTCCGTGCTCGAGCAGCTCTCCCCGGCCGTGTTCCAGGCCGCCGACCCATACCCATGGGCCAATCCACAGGGCGCACTGACCCACGAGGGATTCCTCGCGCTCAAGAATCACATGCCAGACGTCTCCATGTTCGAACGGCGATTTGGAGAAGCACGTCGATTCGGCCAAGGCAGCCACGATCGCTATGCGCTCGAGTACAACCACACGCTCGATCTGCCGGCACCGTGGATGGCGTTCATGGAGGAACTGCGCGAGGGCACCTATCAGGCATGGCTTGCGACAATGCTCGGTCGCCCCGTCCACCTGAGCTTCCACTGGCACTACGCGCCGCCCGGCAGCTCGGTCTCGCCGCACTGCGACGCTCTCCGGAAGCTCGGCTCGCAGATCTTCTACTTCAACACCGCGGACGACTGGGATCCGGACTGGGGCGGAGAAACCTTGATTCTCGATGACGGCGGCACGATCCCACGCGAGTCGGCACCCGCCTTCGAAGATTTCGCGGCGAGCTATCCGGCGGAGACACTCGGCAACCGCTCGTTGCTCTTTGCCCGTCGCGGGCACTCCTGGCACGGCGTCAAGGCGGTCACCTGCCCGGACGATCGGATGCGCAAGGTCTTCATCGTCGTCATCAACAAGGGCTCAACGCTGGCCCGCATGAAACGGGCCATCGGACTGGAACCACGCGGGTACTAGACTAGCTCCGGCGGGCGCGCCGACATACGGTGAGCGCACATGCACCGCCACGACTCCATGCACCGCCGGCCGAACATCCCGATACGCGTGCGTGCGGTGGAGCACTCCGAGGATCGAAGCCGCGGCGTGCACCGTCCCTTGCCCATCGCGTGGCTCGCCCTGCTCGTCCTGTGCCTCCTCCACGCGCCTGGCCCGGGAAACGCGGCCTCAGGGGGAGGCGACTCCGTGTCCGATGCTTCGTCACCCACCGTGCCACACGCGGCTTCGAGCCCCGCCGTCAATCCGGCCGCACGTATGCTCAGTGGCGACTCGTCGGGAGAGTACTGGGACGTCCGCGCCAGGTTCGAAGGCGGCGCCCACTTCCTTGCCCGCTTCTGGGTAACCAACGAGGGGCCGGGCTCGCATACCGGCATCGCAATGGGATCCTTTCTCGATACCGACGGCACACGCTCGGATTTTCGGTACGGGCGAGAGCGCTCCGAGTGGACACTGGCCGGCGGGGGCCGCTACCTCGAGATCGCCTCGGCGGTACTCGACCTCCGCCCCCCCGTGGGTCGCGTCGAGTTGGATACCAACCGGCAAGGGATCAAGATCTACCTGCGCTTTCCGATCGCAGCTGCACCGCGGGCGCCGTGCGCACGCCGCGATGAGACCGGTGGGTTCGACCTTCTGGCGCTGGCCGCACCGCTCGACGGCATGGCCTGGACGAAGACGCGGGAGGCGCCGCTCGCGGCCGCCGGCACGATCGACATCACACACGGATGGAACACCACGAGTGAGATCGACGACGTGCACCGACGGATCGAGGTCACGGCGCGCCAGGACGACGTCGCCGTATACGCCTCGGTGCTCGTTGCACCCACGGGCACGCGCCGCACCTGTCTCGCCGTCGTCCGTGGCGACACCCTCCTACACGAAGCGCGACAGGTGGCGGTCGAGGTCTCCGCGACGGCGCTCGACGGCGGCGACGAGGCCTACCCCATCCCCACGCGCATCCGTCTCGCCGACGACCGAATCCAACTCAGCGTGGAGCCACAACGGCGCCTACTGAGCATCAATCCACTCGCGGTCGTCCCGCAACCTTTCCGCTTCTTCCTCGGCCTGCGATCGCGGCCGATGCGTTCATGGTCTGATGGCACCTTGCAGCTGCGACTCACAGATGCGAACGGTAGTCCGCCGCTCGCCGTGGACGGCAGCACCATCACCGCGGTGAGCTACAGCAATCCCTGGGGCGACACCGCACGATGACATCGCAGCACCACTGAGGTGCAAGCGGCACTCGTGCCTGTGGCGCCGCGGACAGTACCGGCGAGGGACGAGGTGCGATCGGCCTCGCGACTTCACGCCCGCGCTGCGAGCGCGGAGTTCGCCCACAGGTGCCGCGCACCGATCCGCGCCCCATAGGCAAGCAGCCCCGGCGTCGTTCGCAGAAACACCGGCACGGGAAATCGGGTCAGGAAACGCGCGGGCCCAGCCGCGAGGCCCAGTCGAAACCAACGCCCGGCCGCGGCCTGACTGAACTCGGGCTCGGGATAGCAGCGACTCGTCGCGTTCGCCGCGATCAGCCGCAGCAACCACGCCTCGCACCACTCGATGAACGCATCGTCCGGAGCGAACCCCGCGAGATTCCGAAGTTGGTGGTGGCCTCGAACATCGTCCGGGGTCGCGTCGATGCCGAGCGCACGTAGCTGATCTTCCGCGATCCTGGTCTTCAGCCGCTCCGAGAGCGCATCGCTCTGATGGCTGTCTCCTCCGAGGCGATAGCGAATCAGAAACTCCGGGATGTTCGCGAGCGCGTGCTTCCCCGAGATCCGGGCCCACAGGTCGATGTCCTGGCAGAAGACGAACTCTTCACGATACCGGAACGCACGCATGACGTCGGTGCGGGCCATCATGGTGGGATTCTTGAAACAACTCACGAACAGGATACGCGCGCGGACGTCGCGCGGATGAAAGGGACGGACGACCGGGCTTGCTGGTCGTCCATCACGCGTGATGCGATGCGCCCACGACCCGACGGCCGCCACCTCCGGATGACGATCGAGATAAGCCACCTGGCGGGCGAGTCGCTGAGGATAGGCCCAATCGTCACTGTCCAGGAGAGCCAGGTACTCTCCTCGCGCGAGCTCCAAACCATGATTGCGGGTCTTCGGAATCCCCTGGTTGGTCTCGTGACGCACGAGACGAATACGAGGATCGTCGATCCCGGCGACGATCTCGGCACTGCGGTCGGTGGAGCCATCGTCGATGGCCAGCAGCTCGAAATCCCCAAAGCGCTGATCGAGAATGCTGCGAATCGCGCTGGTCACGAAGTCCGCGCGGTCGCGCACCGGCATGAAGACCGTGACTCTGGGGGCGGACATGCTCACGAACGCCAACGCGTACTCATCCGCGCGCGAGCAGCTGGTCGAAGAGTGCGGAGCGCACGAGCTTTGGTTTGCGGAGCAGGACGGATCGTCGCGTCCAGCCGGCAAGCGACACCAGCTCGACGAAAGGCAGGACGTCGAGAACCGGCGGACACGAATGGGCGTGGAGCGCCGCCAGCAGCTCACCTCGCCGATCACCGAGCCAGCGGTAACACGCTTTCGCGACGCCACTACCAAGCAGCTGGTTACGGCTAAGGCTCTCGATGTCGATGAAGCGATACGACCCATCGCGACCGACAAGGATGTTTGGCGGCCGTGGATCGCTATAGTCGTACCCGACCCAGACGTGGGCCGGTGTCCAGGCCACGAGGCGACTGCGGAGCCCCCGAGTCTGCGCGGATGCGAGCACACCGGCGCGCTCCAGGAAGGCGAGATCGGCGTCGAGATCGGCGAGCCAGGGACCAGCTTCGATAGAACGGAGCTCGGAGCCAAGCGAGTAGAGCGTGGCATAGAGCCGAGCCAGCTCCGCGATCCCGCCCGTGTCAAAGGAAGTGATGCACTCGCCTTCGAGATACTCCACCCAAAGATCCGGCCCTTGCTGGGCTACGAGCTCGGGAAAGACCTGACGGCCGCGCATGGCTTGCAGGTTCTCCGCCAGCTCTCGCGCCTGGACGGCATCGGGAAAGACGATGCGCTTCAGGCTCTGGTCACCGATGTCGACGCGATACACGCGCTGACGCTTTCCCGACCGTTGAAAGAAGCGCTTTAAGCGCTGCGCTGGTGGTTCCAGCCGCGTCTGTCGATAGTGGCCGTGATCGGGCATGGCGAAGCCCCGAATGGGCTCGCGGCAGCTTAACTGCGACCGGGGGCGGGCCGCAAGCTAGGAGCGACGCCCGGCGAGCACATCGCGCCCCGCCTCGCCAAGCTCGACCGCAAGCTGACTGACGCGCCCTGCCTCGATCCGATACACACGATCGGCCATGTCGATCAGGGCGCTCTGGTGGCAGATGGCGAGCAGGGTCACGTCACCGCGCAGCTGACGCAGCGTCGCGCAAATCCCGGCCTCGGTCGCGGGATCGAGGGCCGTCGTGGCCTCGTCGAGAATGAGCAGCTTTGGTTTCCGCACCAGCGCGCGCGCGAGCGCGACGCGCTGACGCTGGCCACCCGACAGGCGAAGCCCGCGCTCGCCGACGACGGTCTCGAGGCCCTCGGGGAGCGCGGCCACGAAATCTTTCGCACCCGCGGCGTCCAGGGCCTCGTACACATCGTCCGCAGAAATCTCGGTGTCACCCAACGTGACGTTGGCATGCACGCTCTCGTGCAACAGCAAGGTTTCTTGCGGTACGTACCCGATGCCAGCACGCCAGCGCGCGGCGTCGATGTCGCGAAGCGGCGTCCCATCGACCCGCACCTCGCCCTCGAGAGGCTCCGCGAGGCCGATCAGCAGGTCGACCAGGGTCGTTTTCCCGGCACCAGAACTGCCAACGATGACCGTCAACTGGCCGGCCGGCACCGTCAGAGTGACCGCCTCGAAAACCCGCTCTTTCTCGTACGCGAAACTCACGTTCTCGAGGCTGATACCCGTCGTCAAACTCGGCGGTCGCGTGCCCGGCAAGTGCTCCTCCGCAGCCTGGGCCTCGGCAATGGTCGCGCGAAGTGACCAGAACGCGCTCTCACCGCGCGCCATCTCCTGATACTCGCGCTGCACCTTCCCAGTCCCGGAGATGATGCGTTCGGACAGGAGCGCCAGCATGATGACGGTCGAGAGGCGCACATCGGCGATGGTCACGGCTACATAGACCCCGACGGCGATGAAGATCAGGATCGCCGGATCCTGGACGGATCGGAGGGCCGCCCGGCTCAGCACCTGCTTGCGGAGCGCCTTGTTCAGTCGCTGCGTGCCATGCGCGAGCAACGGGCCGATGAGCATCTCCCTCCCCATGGCCTTGAGCGGCTTGACGGTCTGCAACGTGTCGGTGAGCCGACCGACGAGATCCTTCATCAAGACCGTCTGCTTGGCACCAGCACGCCGCGACATGCGCACCAGTCCACTCAGACAGAAGCCCATCGCGAATCCCGCGCCCATGGCCAACAAGGCGGCCTGCCACGACACCAGAAGAGCGACGATGACATACACGAGGGCCTGCACGATCAAGGCGATCATGGTCGTGGCGCGGAGATAGGAGTCGGCCGCCCGTTGCGCCTCGGCCGCATACGAGTTCGCAAACGTCCCCAACCGTTGGTGGACGTAGTAGTGCCAGCGCGTCCGCAGCAACGAATGGAGCAGATCGAGCCGTAGGTCGGTCGCCATGTGCGCCACGCAATACCCGGCCTGGCGATTCGCAAGCAGCAACAGAAGGGCCTTCAGCGAAACCCCGGCGACGATGAGACACAGATAGAGGCCCATCGATGGCTCGAAACCGGCGGCGCGAACGCTTTCGGTAATCCACCGCTGGAGCGGGCTCGCGGGCGTATCGGTCCCCTCGGCGGATGCGCCGGCGAGAAAGGGCAGCAGGCTCGATACCCCGATGCCTTCGGCGAGTGCGCCGGCCAGGAGACACAGCCCCAGCAGGAGCGTCTGACGCGGATAGGCTCGCGCGAAGGTGGCCAACAAACGCATGCGGGTCTCATTCCCTCCAGCGATACGATACCGGCGACGGCCAGCGGCGGAGCGGGGGCTCCCTCAGGAGCCCGCGGTGCCGGCAACCGCGGGCCGCGTCCGCAGGGACCGCACCCGGTCCAGCACTTCAAAGCTATCCGGTCGAATGTGCCGCTTCTCGATCTCGTCCCGCAGCTGCTCCTCGGAGACCAACTTCAAGTCGAGACACTCCTGCAGCAGGCCAAAGAAAAGCTCGACTTGATGGTCGTCGGGATGCGGTTGGTAGAGGTCCTCGGAAAACGCCAGGCGCCGCGCCGATTGGATCAACGATTGCGGAATGACACCAAAGAGCGGCGCGTTGATCTTGAAGTCGACCGGGAGACCGGTCTTCCACGGCTGCGTGCGGCGCCGCGTATTGTGAAGGAGCTTGGTGCGCTCGGTCAGCGTGTCGAAGTCGTTCCACTCGGGCGCGAACAGGCCGATTGTCTCGGGCGGCTCCAGTGCCAACTTGATCCAGTCCTCGTAGTCTCGACGTCCGTCGAAGAGCTTCGCGAAGTCGCGATCGACCTGCCAATGCACGAGCTTCGCGCAGTCGAGGAGCATCACGCTGGAGGCCAGGTACTCAGCGCGATGCAGCTTCGCGGGACGTCGCCGGCACAGAATCGCCTTGCCGCCCATCTCGCAATCGAGCAGTTCGTTGATGTCGCCGACGGCGAAGACGTCCGGATCGATGACGACGGCGCGGCCGGTGTACTGCATCCGTTCGGGCGCCGCGTACCGCAGCGGCGTGAAGGACTGCAGGTCATCGTTCCGCCACGTCCGTTCGGAGCCGCCAAAGGTGTAGCTCCGGCCCTCATACTGGCGCAGCACCGGGAAGTCGTCGGTCGACAGGATCTCGACGGCGAAACGCTCCGGCGCCGATGAGTTCCGGCGGAGCGCATGCGCCGCGACGATGGCCCCGACGTGCTGCTTGAGGTTCGTATGTATGAAGACCGTCCGCATGTGCTCGCTACGACTGCACCCGCCGCCAAACTTGTCGCGTGTGGCTCGCGCGGCGTCAAGTCGGCCGCGTCTCGGGCGGCCCCGGCCACGTCGGCGACAGCGCCAGAAATGGACGGGAGCGCTCGCTCAGCCCAAGCGAGACGCAAGATTTCGGTGACATAGCTCGCACAGAACGCCTCGCATCACGCCGCCCACCCGCGAATCTCGGAATGCCGCCGATCACCCGCTTCCCAACAGGGACTTCACGCGCTCGACGACGCCGCGCTCCCAGGCGGCGATCTCCCGGCGTCGCTGGTCGGCAGCATCCACTGCGGGAAGGTCCCCCGGCACGTAGGCGATGAGACCCCGTCGCTCGAGCATGGCATGCACCGCATC
>JAJCZP010000087.1 GCA_029262315.1 Deltaproteobacteria bacterium
TTCCGGCGGTCGAGGTCTCGGGCGCGCCGCGTCATCCAGCACCTCATCCGCGTCGGTGTGGGCCTCCTCGATTCGGCCGAGGCGCTCGTGAACCTGCCTCAGATGCTTGGCGATAGTCGGATTCGTGGAGTGGTTCGCCGCTGCGGCAACGTGGCCAAGCAACTCGTCCAGATCGTCGAGGTCGAGAGCAACGACGACGGTAGGACCGTTCGCCGCAGCTATGCGAACTCGGCGCTCCATGTCACCTCCGACGAAGGTGCGATCCAGGATCAGCTTTCGCTCGCGGTCGGTCAGCCGGATCGAGATCCGCTCGCCGGGCTGTATGCGCTTCACACGGATCGCCCTTCCCAAGCGGGCGGTCTAACGTTTGGCGCTGGACCGCGCACGCCCGCGTTGCGCTGCGCCCGTCGGCGACCTGGCCGGGGTCGACCGCGCGGGGGCACGAAGGACCATCCGAGAAACCGAATCAGCCTGCACTTTGGCCGAGACTTCGCCTAGAAAGTCCCCGTAGCCCCAGCCGATGCTTGCCTGGTGTTCCCCCAATCGGATGAGCCGCGCCGCCGCCTTCGCCCGGTCCTCTTCCGAGAGCGCGTCGAGCAACTGCACAACTTCACGCAGCTTACGCTCGAGCGCCGCGAAGTACGCGTCGTCTTCGTATCCAAGATCGACCGCCTGCTCCGTTCCGGCCTCGACGAACTCGAGCATGAGATCCACAGTGCCGCCGATGTCGCCCGTCGAGCGTTTGAACTCGGTGATCGCCGCGTTCGCGTCGCGAAGCCGAATGGGACGTTGACTCAGCGGATCCGGGAACACCGCGTCCCAAACCAGGACCCTATACTCGTCATGGGCGGACGCTGCTGGCGTAAACCGAGCGTGGAGGAACCGGCGATTGACTGCACTCGCATCATAACAGGACAGCACGACGCCCTGCGCAAGTCCGGACAGGACAACACCAAACGGCACAGGACGACACCAGGCATCACGAGCACCCCCGCACTTGAAAACCGGCAGGGCGCAAGCTCTCGTGGGTTCGAATCCCACCCCCTCCGCCACCCCGCCCCGCCCCAAGTGGGATCCAGTCCCGAAAGGAAAGCGCGCTGCGCGCGCACCATAGGCGTTGCTCGCCTTTGGCGGAGCCGGCGGGATCGAATCCCACCCCCTCCGCTTCTTTTCAGGGAGTTAGCGTCTGCGCTGTCCGTGCGCCGGACCCGAGCGAGGACGGTTTGCAAACCTTCGCCGTTCCATGCACGCCATCAGGGGTGGCGTCGGATGACATGACGAAGGCGCGGCTGACGCGGCGTGAGGAGATACGCGACGCTATCGCGCAGGAGGAAGCGCGTGTTGCTCGCCTTGAGTCCGAGCATGCCGATGCCCAACATCGACTGGCCGGGTTACGTGCCGAGGTGACGTCCTTCGATACTGACTCCGAAATTCAGGTGTCTGTGCCGGCAATGAGCGAGGTGAGGCGGGTTCCGGCCACACCGGCCGAGAAGGTGACGTTGTTCCGTTCGCTGTTCCGAGGACGGACGGACATATTTCCGACGCGTTTCGTGAGCAAGAAGACAGGGAAAGCGGGCTACGCGCCAGCCTGCCGGAACAAGTTCGTACGAGGCGTCTGCGAGCTGCCGAAGGTCAAGTGCGGCGACTGCCCGAACCAGGCGTTCGTGCCGGTCGGCGACGCGGCAGTCGTCGCGCATCTCACCGGTCGCCATGTGATGGGTGTCTACCCGATGATCGAGGATGAGACGTGCTGGTTTCTCGCCGTCGACTTCGACAAGGGCACTTGGATCGAGGACGTGCGCGCGTTCATCGAGACCTGTCGGCGGGTGGGGCTGCCGGCGGCGGTAGAGCGATCGCGCTCGGGCAACGGTGCGCACGTCTGGTTCTTCTTCTCGGCGCCGGTTGTCGCAAGCGTCGCGCGACAGATGGGCTGCTATCTCATCACTGCGACCATGTCGGGGCGGCACCAGCTGAGCATGGACTCGTACGATCGGCTGTTTCCAAGCCAGGACACGATGCCGCGCGGTGGCTTCGGAAACCTGATCGCGCTGCCGCTCCAGCATGAGCTGCGGCAGCAGGGAAACTCTGTCTTCCTCGATGACCAGTTGAATCCGCTGGCTGATGATGCGCAGTGGGCCTACCTCGCGTCCGTAACTCGGATCGAGCCGAGCATGGTGGAGCGGATCGCGTTCGAGGCGACCCGCCTGGACTCTGTCGTCGGCGTTCGCCGCACGGAGCCGGACGACGAGGACTCCACGCCGTGGGCACGGCGCCCTTCGGGTAGGCGGGAGCCAGTTGCGATTGTGGGGCCACTTCCTACGAAGGTCCGCGCCGTCTTGGCGCAGCAGCTCTTCGTCGAGCAGGCGGGCTTACCGTCACCGTTGCTGAACCAGATCAAGCGGCTGGCGGCATTCCAGAATCCAGAGTTCTACAAGAGGCAGCGCATGCGCCTCTCGACGGCGATGACACCACGAGTCATCGCGTGCGCCGAGGATCTGCCCCAATACGTCGGCTTACCCAGAGGGTGCCAGTCCGAGCTCGAAAAACTCCTCGGCGAGTACGGCGTCGCCCTCGAGGTCGCAGACCAGAGGGTCGTTGGCGCGCCGGTCCAGTTTCGGTTCCATGGGACGCTGACGCCAGTGCAGCAACGAGCTGCGAGCGCGCTTCAGGCGCAGGACATCGGTGTGTTCGTCGCACCGCCCGGTGTGGGGAAGACGGTCGTCGGAACCTATCTGGTCGCGGCGCGAGGTTGCAGCACGTTGATCGTGGTCCACCGTCGCCCGCTCCTTGACCAGTGGCTGGTCCAGCTGTCCTTGTTCCTGGGCATCCAGCCAAGGGAGATCGGTCAGATCGGAGCCGGCAAGATAACAGCGAACGGCCGGCTCGACGTTGCCATGATCCAGAGCCTGCTCCGCAAGGGGACGGTACAAGATCTCGTCGCGCGCTACGGGCAGATCATCGTTGACGAATGCCACCATGTGCCCGCCGTATCGTTCGAGCGTGTGCTTGCCGAGGCGAAAGCGCGCTATCTCGTCGGTCTCACGGCGACGCCACAGCGCAGGGATGGCCAGCACCCGATCATCGAGATGCAGCTCGGCCCCGCGCGCTTCACCGTGAGCCCGACGAGTCAGGCGGCCGAGCGTCCTTTCGTCCACACGCTCATCGTGCGTGACACCAGGTTCAAGACGGCCAACGTCGGATCGCGGACCATTCAGGAGCTCTACGCGGCACTCGCGGCAGATGAGAAGCGCAACCGGCTCATCCTCGACGATGTCGTCCAGGTGCTCGAAGAGGGACGGTCACCGATCCTGCTCACCGAGCTGAGGGATCACCTCGAGTACTTCGCCGAAAGATTGGAGAACTTCGCGCGCCATCTCGTTGTGCTTCGGGGAGGCATGAGCACCAAGCAGAGGCGCGACGTGCAGGAAAAGCTCGCGGGCATCCCCGACAACGAGGAGCGGCTCGTGCTCGCGACCGGCCGCTACATTGGCGAAGGCTTCGATGACGCGCGGCTCGACACACTGTTCCTGGCATTGCCGGTGTCGTGGAAAGGGACGTTGATCCAGTACACGGGCCGATTGCACCGGCTCCATCCCGCGAAGAAGGAAGTCCGGATTTTCGACTATGTCGACCGTGATGTTCCGATGCTCTTGCGGATGTTCGAGAGGCGGCGGCGCGGCTATCGCGCCATCGGGTACGCGAGCGGTGAGATGCCCCTGGGCTACGGGGAGTCCGGTGACGAGGTCGTCCTCGAGTACGACGAGGATGTCCTGCGCGAGCTCAAGGAACGGGACGAGTTTGTGTGAGTTCCGATCCCCGCTCGGCTACTCGATCCCGGGGTCACCCCGCCGAGCATCCCAGATCGTGACGATCTGAAGAGGGCTCGTGTCGCGCAGGTAGACGATCAGGAACTGGCGGTGCGGCCAGAAGAGATGCTCCGGGGATGCCAGGTCCTCCTGGATGTGGCCGATATCGGGATGGAGGGCGAGGTTGAGGAGCTGGCTCCGGATGTCGCGGAGCGTCTTACGGGCGGCAGTGGCGCCGCGCTTGTTCTCGTACCATCGGCGAATCTCGTGGAAGTCTTGCTCGGCGCGCGGAGTGAGGAGATACCGGCTCATTCCTCCCGTTCGCTCTTGGCGAGGTCGGCATCGAGGCTATTCAGGAACGCTTCGCCATCCGAAAGCTCGCCCCGGCGTGCCTGAGCAGTGCCCTCTTCGACAGCGGCGCGAATCTGTGCCCGGTACTCGTCGGCTCGTTCGATGCTCTTGCGCAAGAACTCTTCCACCGACTGGTAGGAGCCGCGCGCAACGCGCGCGCGAATCTGCTCCTCGAACTCCTTGCTGATGTCGATCGGCATAGGTGCAGTCTAGCATGGCCAGCGTCCCTGGGTCATCCCTTCGGGCCTGAGGGCGGGCCTTGACGAGTAGGGCCGCGTACGCCCCGCCGCTCGACGCCGGCGAGCATCCTTAGCCACGCTCGGGTCCCCACTGATGAGCCCCGGGGTTCGTTGCAAACCGATCTGCAAACGAACCTTGCAACACAGGACAGCACAGGACGACACAGGACTGAGCCTGACCCGGTTGCGTAGACACCCCGCATCGCACGAAAGTGCGGGACGAGGGTGTCATGGGAACGAAGAAGGGGCGGCGGCGGAAGTTCTCGGCAGCGTTCAAAGCTGAGACGGTGCAGTTGGTGCGTGCCAGCGACAAGAGTATCGGCACGATTGCCCGGGAGATGGATCTCGCGGAGACGGCACTGCGGCGCTGGGTACAGCAGGCCGAGGTCGATGCGGGACACGGGCCGGTGGGTGCGTTGACAACCGAGGAGCGGACGGAGCTGGCGCAGCTACGGCGCGACAACAAGCGCCTGCGGATGGAGCGTGACATCTTAAAACGCGCGACGGCCTTCTTCGCGAGGGAGAGCGAGTGAGTTTCGCATTCGTCGAGGCGGAGAAGGCCGACTTTCCAATCACGCAGAGCTGTCGGGTATTGGGGGTGTCGCGTGCAGGCTTCTATGCCTGGCGGCAGCGTCCGGTGACGGCGCGCACCGGTGCGGATCAGCGACTGGCGGTGGAGGTGGCCGCGATCCACGCGGAGAGCCGGCGGCGATACGGGAGTCCGCGCGTGCATCAAGAACTCCGGGCGCGTGGCCAGCGCGTCGGGCGTAAGCGCGTGGCGCGGCTGATGCGCGTCCAGGGCCTCCGCGCCCGTGTCCCGCGCCGCTTTCGCACGACGACCGACTCGCGCCACACGTTACCGATCGCCCCGAACGTCCTCGCACGCCGCTTTGCGACGGCGGTGCCCAACACGGTGTGGGTCACCGACCTGACCTACCTCTGGACGGCCGAAGGCTGGCTCTATCTCGTCGTGATCCTCGATCTCTTCTCGCGCCGGGTCGTCGGATGGGCGATGAGCGAGCGGATGACGCGGCAGCTCACCCTCGACGCGCTGACGATGGCGCTCACGCATCGCCAGCCCGCGCGCGGGCTCATTCATCACTCCGATCGTGGTAGCCAGTATGCGAGTCACGACTACCGCCAGCGGCTCGCCGCCCACGGCATCGTGTGCAGCATGAGCCGGCGGGGCGACTGCTGGGACAACGCCGTCGCCGAGAGCTTCTTCTCCACGCTCAAATTCGAACTCGTCTACGAAACCGCGTGGCAGACGCGCGCCCAGGCGCGCACGGATGTCGTCCAGTACATCGAGGGCTTCTACAACGGGCACCGGCGCCATTCATCGCTCGGCTACCTCAGTCCCGTTGCATTTGAACGCCAATACGACCAACAACAACGAGCGGCTTAACCTGGGTGTCTACAAGATCGGGTCAAGCTCAGACAGCACGGCGCCCTTCGCAAGTCCGGACAGGACAACACCGAACGGCACGGGACAACACCAGGCATCACGACCACCCCCGCACTTGAAAACCGGCAGGGCGCAAGCTCTCGTGGGTTCGAATCCCACCCCCTCCGCTTTGTTCTGGCAAAGGAATACCGTGAGCGGAACGGGAAGCGGGCTGCTGCACAACCACGGCGACTTGGATCGGTACAACGACCGCCCCGAAGGTCGCCGCCGCGCCGCTGATGCCGCATGCGATGGACGGTGGGCGTGTCGCCGTTCGGGAGCGACCCTAGCCCGCCTGAGGTTGAGGCTCAGAGCCTACCATGCCCCGGCACCGTTTTGGGGTGGGAGCGACGGCGAAGTTGACCCGCCGCACGCCAGAATGCTAGCTCGATCGTTGGAGACACCGTCTCCAAGGAGGATCCTCCATGCTGGTTCGCCGTGCCGTGTTCGTCCTCGTTGCGCTCGTTCTCACTGTCACCCCTGCCTTTGCTGCCTACGAGCAGCCCCTGAAGGCTAAGAAGGGTCAGTTCGACCTCGTAAACGGAGCCCCCGATTGCACGGTTCTCGACCAAACGCTGGAGAGCGGGATTCCCGGGTGCGCGCTTCCGCTCCCCGCTGCCATCTGCAGGCTGGGCGTTGCGAAGGGTAAGGGGAAATTGCAGATCAAAAGAAAGAAAGACAAGATCAGCCAGGCAGACGACATACAAATCAAGGGGAAGGTGAAGGGGCTTGTCGACTGCGAGGGAGTAACTCTCACCCCGAAACTTTCCGTCCGCATAACAGCAACCAACTGCACAGCTCCTGGAGGCTGCACTACAGCGACCAACGTAGAGGTGACCGACGCCGCCTGCGTCGTGGAAGATGGCAAATGCAAGTTCGACGGCTTCGTAGGGGTAGACCCAGTCCTCAAGTTCTCGAATGACGCCGCCTTCTCCATTCTCGGGTGCGCCGTTCAAGACATAGGGGCTGGGATCGGCTACGACCACTTGGAGTGCGGGCTCACTGTAAACCCTGGCAACTAAGTTCGACGGCAAGTTCAGTTCTTCGCGCGCCCAAGAAGAAGGCGCTCTACCGCCACCAACCCGGACGACCGCGAAGCATCGAGCCCCCAATCGCGGACGCGTGCCTAGCGGGGCTGTAGGCGACGGCGCGAGCCTGGAAGGCACCCCAATGCTCACGTTGGAAGCCGTCGAGCCTGCGGCGCTTCTGCTGTTCGATCTCGACTGACGGAAGGAAGGGGGTTCGTGATGGGACTGCTCGTCGACGGACAATGGAAGGACGAGTGGTACGACACGTCGTCCACTGGGGGCCGCTTCGTCCGCAACGACAGCGCTTTTCGCGACCAGGTGAAGGCCGACGGCTCCACCGGTTTCGTACCGGCAGCGGGGCGCTACCACCTGTATGTCTCGTTGGCCTGTCCCTGGGCGCACCGCACCACAATCTTCCGCATGCTTAAGCAGCTTGAGGACGTGATCTCACTGTCGGTCGTACACCCACTGATGGCCGAGCACGGCTGGAGCTTCGAGAACCAGGACGCGACGCCCGGCGGCATCAACGATCCTCTATTCGGCTCACGCTACCTGCACGAGGTCTATACGCGGGCCGACGCCCACTACACCGGTCGCGTGACCGTACCGGTCCTGTGGGACCGCGAGCGCGCGACGATCGTCAACAACGAGTCGAGCGAGATCATTCGCATGCTCAACCGAGAGTTCGACGCCCTGGGCGACGCATCGCTCGACTTCTACGCCGAGGCGCTGCGCGGGGAAATCGATGCGATGAACGAGTACGTCTACCCGCGCATCAACAACGGCGTCTACCGCTGCGGGTTTGCGACGACCCAGGAGGCCTACGAGGAGGCCTTTGGCGCGCTCTTCGAGGCGCTCGGCGAGCTCGAGTGGCGGCTCAGCCGGCAGCGCTACCTGATCGGGGACCGGATCACCGAGGCGGACTGGCGTCTATTCACCACCTTGGTACGCTTCGATGCCGTCTACGTCGGCCATTTCAAATGCAACCAGCATCGCATCGCCGACCTACCGCACCTGTCGGGCTACCTGCGCGAACTCTACCAGGTGCCGGGCGTGGCCGAGACCGTGAGCTTCGAGCATATCAAGCGGCACTACTACCAGAGCCACCGGACGATCAACCCGACGGGTGTCGTTCCCGTCGGCCCCTCGCTAGACCTCGGGGCACCCCACGGCCGCGATCGCCTGCTCGGGGGCGTGGATACCTAGGGGCCATGCTGGTGCGTGCATGCGAGGCGGCGTCGGAAAGATCTTGCTCGGCGCACAACCACTGAACGTCCGTCTTCAAGCCTTCGGCAGGGTGAGTACGCTACGCCGGGCAGGCGCGGGCAGGGCATTCGCTGACGGCTTGGCGGTCGAACCCGCAGCACTCGGCGCGGGCTCCAGGCCTGGCCCATTTCTTCCCCAATACTCGTGCAAGAGGGTGCAAGACTCTGCAATCTACGGCCGTCGGAAACGCCCATCGCAATTGCAGAACGTTGCACTCCGTTGCAGCGAGCAGCCGGCATTCCTGGTCTTGAAAACCGGCAGGGCGCAAGCTCTCGTGGGTTCGAATCCCACCCCCTCCGCTTTGAACTTCGAGGAAGTCGCACCGAGGATGTCCTGCGTAAGTTCGACGGACGAGACTAGCCCGTGTGAGTCGCGAGTTGACACTCGGTCACTCGAGTCCTGGGTCGCCCCGCCGAGCGTCCCAGATCGTAACGATCTGAAGAGGGCTCGTGTCGCGTAGGTAGACGATCAGGAACTGGCGGTGTGTCCAGAAACGATGCTCGAGGGATGCGAGGTCTTCCTGGATGTGTCCGATCTCGGGATGACGGGCGAGGTTCAGAAGCTGGCTACGGATATCGCGGAGCGTCTTGCGGACCGCGGCGGCGCCGCGCTTGTTCTCGTACCATCGGCGAATTTCGTGGAGATCCTGTTGGGCGCGTGGAGTGAGGAGAAACCGAGTCATTCCTCCCGTTCGCTCTTGGCGAGGTCGGCATCGAGGCTATCCAGGAACGCTTCGCCATCCGAGAGCTCGCCCCAGCGCGCCTGGGCGGTGCCCTCTTCGACGGCAGCACGAATCTGTGCGCGGTACTCATCGGCTCGTTCGATGCTGCTCCGCAAGAACTCTTCCGCCGACTCGTAGGGACCGCGCGAAACACGTTCGCGAATCTGGTCCTCGAATTCCTTGCTGACGTTGATCGCCATAGATGCAGTCTAGCATGCCCCGGGTCTCCAGGGCAGCCCCTCGGCCTGAGGAGCCTCGGCGAGTAGGGACGAGTACCCTCCGCCGCTCGACGCTGCCGAGCATCGGTGGTCACGCCTGAACGGGTTCCACCGCGCTTCGGGGTTCGTTGCAAACCGATTCGCAAACGAACTCTGCAGCACAAGGCAGCACGGGACGACACAGGACAGCACGACGCCTTCCGCAAGTCCGGACGGGGCAACACCAAACGGCACAGGACAGCACCAGCCGTCACGACCACCCCCGCACTTGAAAACCGGCAGGGCGCAAGCCCTCGTGGGTTCGAATCCCACCCCCTCCGCTTTGATTTTAGGAGATTGTGCTCTTGGGTGCCGTGGCAATCGGAACGACCAACACCCGATCTGCCCGGTGACGACGGCGCCCGAACTGGGCGTTCATGCGGTCTATCACCGGTCCGAGATAGCGACTCGTCGCGAACGCCCGATTGACAGTAACGACGGGCGACGGACGGGAGGTCTCGAGAGCCTCGTAGGGGGCGGCGATCTCACCCCAGTCCGTTTGCGAAGGCAAGGCAGTTCCATCATCGTGCCAGTCGAGATTTTCCGCGCGGGCTCCAGAAGGGGAGCCGCTTCATTCCATCACTCGCAGTCGATGAAGGCGGCCGCGACTCCGACGAGGCCATGAACGAGAGCTCGGACTTCCTCGAAGCTCGAGCTCGGCTCGGCCGTTGCCTCGTCCATATACAGGTCGCGCCTGACTTCGAGCATGACCGACGACACCCGGGCGTCCCGCAAGTAGTGGACATAGGGCACGTAGCTTCCGCCGAAAGGTGTGTTGCGCCCGATACTCCGCCCTCGAGCACGACAGTACGACTCGAGCGCATCGACGAGCTGCTCTGGGGCGTGGAATGGATCGAAGCCGATGCAGATCTCGGGGCGATCGCGCTCCGGATCCTCATACGGAAACGGAGTGCTCGGAAACGAGTGGCCGTCGACGATCATGCAACGGTCGTGGGAGCCCAGGAAGCTGGCCACTCGCGCGGCGAGCGCCGTCGTGTAGGGCCAGTAGAGTGCTTCCATGATGGAAGCCCGGTCTGGCGAAACCTCGACGCCGTCCCTGTCTCTCAGGGCGGCGCGGAGCGGGAGGCCGTGCGAGGTTCGGACATAGACGGCGCCCATCCCCTTGTCCGCCATGGGCTCGTCGCGATCCTGGGCGAATCGCTCCGGGTCGCACACGAGCCGGCTCGTGCGGTTCACGAACGCAACGCCACCCAAGGACGGCGCCGCGTTGAAGAGTGCCTCGGTCATGTGGTCGGTCATCGCGAGCAGCTCGGCGGCCAACTCTCCGTCGCTCAGAAGGATGCCTCGCCGCCACTCCTCCGGGATCGCCACGCTCGAGTGCGGCACATGAACGATGAGCGGAAGATCGGGCTCCGAGCTCGCGACTTGGATATCGAATGAGGAACTCATCGAGTTCGAGTGTCTGCATCGTGCGCGCCTTGGTCAAGGCGGACCCGAGTGGACTTGGTCTAGACTGCGTGCCCAGGAGGTCCACGGAATGACCGAGCAAGCCGCACGATCGTCACTCGAGATTCGCTTCAACCCTTCGGATCTCGGACTGCTCTTCGGACCCGTGGACATGCGGACCGCCAAGGCCTCCGGAAGCGCCGATCGACCTGTCGTCATCGCGGAGGTGCCGAGCGGTCTGCTGAAGGGGGTCGCTGCGTGATTCGACATGGATGTTAAGCGGTTAGCGCCCGACATCATCCGAGCGCATCCACGAGGGGGGATTCCCAATCCAGGCGCCGCGTGTTCGAGTCACGCTGGGGGCGCTCGGGAAACGTCAGGGTGCTCCCGAAGGGCTGCTCCGTTTCTGCCAGGGGCGGTACCGTCAGAGCGGGCAGGCGCGGGCAAGGCATTCTCTGACCCCTCCGTTTTACCCTGCTGTGTGGCTACGCTGCGCGGAGAGTGAGCTCGAGGCCGAGAACCTCAGCGATTCGTTCGAGCGTCTTCAAGGTCGGATTGCTGCGCCCGGGGGTTTCGAACTTTCGGTAGGCCTGTTGGGTGATGCCGAGTTCCTTGGCAACCGCGACCTGAGTCAGCCCGCGGTGCTTCCGCGCCGAGAGGATCGCGAGGGGAACGGCGACATCGAGGTTGGGAGTTACGCGGTGATACCCGCGTTGACGACGCGTGCGTCCGACGGGAATCGAGTCCCCGTGCTTGAGTGCAACGAACAACCATCCCGAGAGGGCCTCGTGCGCGTTTGCGAGTGCGTCGCGCACGGTCCGCCCTTCCGTGAGGCAGCCAGGCAGATCTGGAAACTCGACGAGATACCCGCCGCCGCTTTGCTTCGTGATCCGTGCCCAGTAGGCGCAATTGGCGAATCCTTGTGTGAGCGTGCGCGTCGGTTTCGACTTCATGGCAATCCAGCCTCCTTCAGCAGGCGAGCGAGGAGCCCCTTGCCCAGGTCCCTTCCCGCATGCACCGGCACCGAGAGCTGATGGCGATCCTTCCGCAGCACGTGATGGGAGCCGCGAATGTGCTCGAGCTTCCAGCCGTGGCGCTTGAGGAGCTTGACCAGATCCTTACCGGTCATTGGGTTGGAAGATACAACCTAGGAGTTGTAAGTGCAA
Organism: Deltaproteobacteria bacterium; assembly: GCA_029262315.1. Taxonomy (GTDB): domain Bacteria; phylum Desulfobacterota; class Binatia; order UTPRO1; family UTPRO1; genus JAJCZP01. Next base: position 11,686 of record JAJCZP010000087.1, read on the forward strand.
CCCTATGACTGCCGGCGCGTTGCAAACCGATCTGCAAACGAACCCTGCAACACAGGACAGCACAGGACGACACGGGACAGCACGGCGCCCTTCGCAAGTCCGGACGGGGCAACACCAAACGGCACAGGACAGCACCAGCCGTCACGACCGCCCCCGCACTTGAAAACCGGCAGGGCGCAAGCTCTCGTGGGTTCGAATCCCACCCCCTCCGTTCAGTTTCAGGGGGTTAGCGTCTGCGCGGCCGGCGCGCAGGGCCCGATCGAGGACGGTTTGCAAACCTTCGCCGTTCCATGCACGCCATCAAGGGTGGCGTTGGATGACATGACGAAGGCGCGGAGATACGCGACGCTATCGCGCAGGAGGAAGCGCGTCTTGCTCGCCTTGAGTCCGAGCATGCGGATTCCCAATACCGACTGGCCGGGCTACGTGCCGAGTTGACGTCTGTCGATACTGACTCCGAGACTCAAGTGTCTGTGCTGGCCATTGGTGAGGCGAGGCAGGTGCCGGCCACACCGGTCGAAAAGGTGACGCTGTTCCGTTCGTTGTTCCGGGGGCGGGCGGACGTATTTCCGACGCGTTTCGTCAGCAAGAAAACAGGGGAGCCCGGCTACGCGCCGGCGTGCCGAAACAAGTTCGTTCGAGGCCTGTGCGAGCTGCCAAAGGTCAAGTGCGGCTAGTGCCCAAACCAAGCGTTCGTGCCGTTCGGCGACGCGGCAGTCGTCGCGCATCTCACCGGTCGCCATGTGATGGGTGTCTACCCGCTTCTCGACGACGAGACTTGCTGGTTTCTCGCCGTTGACTTCGACAAGGGCTCCTGGATTGAGGACGTGCACGCTTTCGTCGAGACGTGTCGGCGGGTGGAGTTGCCGGCGGCGGTAGAGCGATCGCGCTCGGGCAACGATGCGCATGTCTGGTTCTTCTTCTCGGCGCCGATCGTCGTCCACCGTCGCCCGCTCCTCGACCAGTGGCTGGCCCAGCTGTCCGTGTTCCTGGGCGTCCAGCCCAAGGAGATCGGTCAGATCGGCGCCGGCAAGGCAACCGCGAACGGCCGGCTCGACGTGGCCATGATCCAGAGCCTGCTCCGCAAGGGGACGGTGCAAGATCTCGTCACGAGCTACGGGCAGATCATCGCTGACGAATGTCACCATGTGCCCGCCGTCTCCTTCGAGCGTGTGCTTGCCGAGGCGAATGCGCGCTATCTCGTCGGCCTCACGGCAACGCCACAGCGCCGGGATGGCCAGCACCCGATCATCGAGATGCAGCTCGGCCCCGCGTGTTCTACCGTGAGTCCGACGAGTCAGGCGGCCGAGCGTCCTTTCGTCCACACGCTCATCGTGCGTGACACCGGGTTCACGACGACGAACACCGGATCGCGGACCATTCAAGAACTCTACGCGGCACTCGCCGCAGATGAGAAGCGCAACCGGCTCATCCTCGACGATGTCGTCCAGTCGCTCGAAGAAGGACGCTCGCCGATCCTGCTGACCGAGCGGAGGGATCACCTTGAGTACTTTGCCGCACGATTGGAGAACCTCGCGCGCCATCTCGTCGTGCTCCAGGGAGGCATGAGCACCAAGCAGCGGCGCGACGTGAAGGAAAAGCTCGCGGGCATCCCCGACAACGAGGAGCGGCTCGTGCTCGCGACCGGCCGCTACATCGGAGAAGGCTTCGATGACCCGCGACTCGATACCCTGTTTCTCGCGTTGCCGGTTTCGTGGAAGGGGACGTTGATCCAGTACACGGGTCGGCTGCATCGACTCCATCCCGCAAAGAAGGAAGTCCGGATCTTCGACTATGTCGACCGTGACGTTCCGATGCTCGTGCGGACGTTCGAGAGGCGGCGGCGCGGCTATCGCGCGATCGGGTATACGAGCGGGGAGATGCCCATGGGTTACGGGGAGCGCGGTGACGAGGTCGTTCTCGAGTACGACGAGGATGTCTTGCGAGAGCTCGAGGAACGGGCCGAGTTCCTGTGAGTCCGCAGGGTCCCACCCTGCCGGGGTTCTCGTCTCCTACGAGAGCGCCAGGAATGCGGCCGCATTGTCGTCCGCGAAAGCGTGCAAATCGTCCCGATGAGCGCGTAGCATGGTGCCAATATCGGTCGTGCTGCAGTTGCCCCGGCGAATCCATACGACCTTCGGCGGTGCTCCGTGTAGGAAGCTCCGCTGGCGGAAGTCGCTGTCTTTCGAAACGATTGCGAGATCGTGCGCGGCAGCGTAGGCCCATACCGCTTCGTCGTCCGCCTGTGCGAGTCCGACATCGCGCACGTGCACACTGCCTGGGAACACGTCGGAGAGGCTAGGGACCAGCCGGTGAGACAGGTTCTGATCGAGCAGTAGTCTCACCCTCGAGGGATCGCCACGAGCCGTCGCTCACGATCGGCGGCGAAAGCCAAACAGGCGTGAATGTCCTCGCGGGTGAGGTCGGAAAAGTCCTGAAGAATCGCGTCTTCCGTCATCCCGGAAGCGAGGTATTCCAGGACGTCGTACACTGTGATGCGAAGCCCTCGGACGCAGGGCTTGCCGCCACGCTTCCCGGGCTCGATCGTTATCAAGTGCTCGTAATCCACAGGTGCAGGGTAGGCGCCGGCCTACGTGGGGTCAAGACGACCATCCGGGAACACTTAGCTGCCGGTCCATCTGCCGGGGCGGTGGTGTGTCGGGTCCGTGGGGTCTTGAGGTGGGCAGGGCCGTCCGCCCGTTGATTGGCGGGCGTCTCTCCTGAACGGGCGTCGATCAAGGCGAGGCTCGTTGCAAACCGATTTGCAAACGAACCCTGCAACCCGGGGCAGCACAGGACAACACGAGATAGCACGACGGCCTCCGGGAATCCGCAGAGGGCAACACCAAACGTCAGGGGAAAGCACCAGACATCACGAACACCCCCGCACTTGAAAACCGGCAGGGCGCAAGCTCTCGTGGGTTCGAATCCCACCCCCTCCGCTTTTCGCGCCTCGTCCGATGCGCGGTCGTTCGGCGACGAGCGTGTGTCCCTCGAGGAGACGCCTTGTAGTTGCTGCGGCTTCAGGACGTTTCTTGCTTGCCCGAGAGCCGCTCTAGCATCGTTTCGGCGAACACCTCATAGACCAGCTTCCGCCGCTCGGCAAAAACGCAATCGATCGTTTTGCTAGTCGCGTAGCGTACGATGATCCGATAGGAACCGACGCGCAGTCTGCAGTAGTCCTCGAGAGGACCCTCGAGAGGCTGCACGTCGCCCTTCTCGGCGGCAAGGTCGCGAAGGGCGCGCCGCAGATGTCGCCTCGGTTCCGGTGCCTGGCGGCGCACGAAGTCGACGACCTGCGGGGCCAGGCGAACGCGAATGCTCAATCGTCGAGAGCCGACAGCGGCACAAGTTTCGTTCTGCCCGCGCGGTGTGCCGAGACCGCTCGCATTGCCTCGGGATTCGCCAGCATCTCCATCGTTTCGACGATCGCCTCCATCCGCTCGCGCGAAACGAGCATGGCGACCGTCTCTTCTCGGCGGCGGATGTGAATCGACTCACCCTCCTCGGCTTTCTTGATCAACCCGGGAAGCCGACTCTGGGCCTCGGACACTGAATACGTAGATGACATAGGGTTTCTATATAGATCATGTCGTCGTCGACCGCAACCACTCGACGCTTGGAGTTGCGTCTCTGCCCATCCCGTTCCCTCCTCGCGCTGCGAAGGCAGCTCGGAGGAGGGGCTTTGCAAACCGATTTGCAAACGAACCCTGCAACACAGGACAGCACAGGACGACACAGGACAGCACGACGCCCGCCGCAACCCCGCACAGGACAACACAAAACAGCACAGGACGACACCAGGTCTCACGACTGCCCCCGCACTTGAAAACCGGCAGGGCGCAAGCTCTCGTGGGTTCGAATCCCACCCCCTCCGTCACCCGATCACCGCTGGGGGAATCCCTCCGCTTCAGTTTTCGCGGAGGATGAACCGAGGGTGCGGGCTACGCGGCACGCCTCGGTTTGACTACGAGCGTCACGTCGCAGCCCAGAAGGTGAAGTAGGCTGACCAGCTGGCGCAGGCTCTTCCGGGTGTTGGCTGGGTCCAGCAGTCGGTACAATTGCGGCACCGAGGTGTTGAGCCGACGCGCGAGTTCCCGGCGACTGAGCCCGGCCTGATCGATTCGCTGTCGCGCTTGTACGGTGAGCTGGTGCGTCAGAAGCTCGGCAAGGTGGCTCGGATCTTGGTTGTACTCGAGGGCGTGATCGATGTGGACGGAGCCCTCGTCTCCGGACTCGAGGACGTAGGTGACTGCCTCGCTTCCGAGTTCCTTATCGACGTAGGCTTCTCGAATCCGGTTCTTCGACGTTGGTTTCGGGTCGAGCTTTGCGTACGGGACTGGGAACACTTTCCCTGAGCGCGTCGTCAGATCGAGCTGTGCTTTGCGATTGTTCACCGTAGCCTGGCGGACCTTCATAGTAAGCCTTCACTCTCTAGCTCCGCGATGAGCTGAAGCACTCGAGCCGTGGAGCGTCCCTTCATCGCTACGCCATCATCGAGATTCCACTTTACGACCAGCTTCCCGTCTCTGTACACGTGGACGTGGCGGGGACTGTGGTCTCCCTTCCAAGTCAGGAAGACGTAGTTCCCGCGTCGAATCTTTCCCACTGAGGAAGATGTTACCATCAGTGGTAACGCATGGCAAGGCGATCTGGGTGCTCATTTCGCCTGACCGAGCCCCCAGGGTCCGCTGCAAACCGATTTGCAAACGAACTCAGCAATACAGGGCAGCATAGGACGACACAGGACAACACGGTGCCCTCCGCAAGTCCGGACGGGACAACACCAAACAGCACCAAACAGCACCGGACAACACCAGGCATCACGAACACCCCCGCACTTGAAAACCGGCAGGGCGCAAGCTCTCGTGGGTTCGAATCCCACCCCCTCCGTTCAGTAACCTCAGGAGGTTGTGCCCTTGGGTGCCGTGGCACTTCAAGGTGGGCATAGACTTTCGCATCCCTCGGAACTGGAGAGTCGGGGACCTCGCGATCCTGAGAAGTTCATCTAACTCGCCAAGGTTGGCTGTACCTATGCGCTTGTCGGGGGCACGCTTTCCTCAGTCTCGTTCTGGCTCAGATCTTGCTCGATTTGGGGAAACGCGTTTCGAATGGGCGACTCGCGCCGGTGGTAACGGGCACCGTCGCCCTGGAAGCTTCATCGAGATAGTTCCATTCAAGGAGAACCACGCCATTGCGGAGGAACCGTCCATGAGGATCTTACTCATTGCCACCGTCTTGAGCTTCGTCGTCAGTGCCGCCGACGCCGCGCCGGTCGTCTACACCGACAAGGCTCTATTCATGGCCGATCTGGCATCACTCGGACACACGGTGATCTCAGAGAGCTTCGAAGACGATACGGTGTGGTCAGCATCGCGCAACTCCATCGTGAATCCAGGCAGCACCGATTCGGTAACCAGTCAGGGACTCGTTTGGACGTCGAACCACCCCGCTAACAACATCGCGACCGGAGACGTGGGAGGTAGCGCGCCGGACGGAACGTATGCCATCTATTCACTTCCTCACGGCATGACGACGGACTCGGGTTTGTATTGTGATTCCGCCGAGGATCCGAACATTCCGCTCGAGTGTTTTCAGAATGACGGCTTGAGAGTCGCATCCGCAACCGGCGATCTCCTTCATGGGTTTGGCGGACACATCGACTCCAACGGCGGCCTACCCAAGATTACGTTCTTGCTGGACGGTGTCGACGTCAATGCCAATGACACGGACAACATCGACAACTGGCAGCGCGAGGGGGACTTCGCCGACAACTGGGCTTTCGTAGGCGTAATAGACCCTGATGGTCTTACTTCCATCGAGCTTCGGGAGCTCCGGGGCAAGGATTTTCAGCAGGTCCTCATCTTCAGCGACGACTTCACGATTGGAACGTCGGCACCACCGGGGCCGACCCCGACCGATTCGCCGGTGTCGACCAACACTCCAACGGTCTCACCGACCCCGGTTCCGACGTCGACTCCGACGGCAACGCCGACACCCCCCGCAACCCCGACACCCCCCGCAACCCCGGACCTCGATCACTACGTGCTCTACAAGGGGAAGGCCACGAAGAACCCGGCGTTGCCGGACGACGGCAAGTTCCCGAACAAGGACTACAATCTCGTGTTCGACGACGTGAACCTCGCTCCGGCGGTCGACGATCCCGAGATCTACCAAGCGAAGAAGGAGAGGAGCCTGGCGATCCCGGCGATGAAGAACACCGAGGTCGGCCCCTCGAATCCCGCCCTGCACTACATTCGCTACCAAGCGAAGGAGGCCAAGGAAGGGCTCGTGTTTGACGCCGGTGCTGGCAAATTCCTCAAGGCTCCGAAGCACGTGGCGCGTCTCTGGGAGCTCTCGAATCAGTTCGGGACCGTCAACGTGACGACGAAGAAGGTGGAGTCGGTGCTCGTGCCCGCGACCAAGGCGCTGGCACCTGGCCCTGCCGCACCGCCCTTCGATGCAACGCACTTCGAATGCTATCAGGCGAAGGTGACGAAGGACGTGACCGACCAGACACCCGATGACGGCGGCGGCGTTGGCAAGTTCCGCAAGGACATCGAGGCGGCGTTCCTCGACCAGCTCGACGCCTGCGCGCTCGACAAGGCCGGAAACCCCTCCTTCCCCGCTGGGACGACCCCGGGCAAATGCCTCTTCAACCTGAAGAGGGTGAAGTTTCTCTGCAACCCGATCGTGAAGAGTGATGTTGCCGGTGGGCAAACCACGATCGCACCGAATGGGAGCAACTCCACGCCCAGCATCACCGCCGAGAGTCTCCTGTGCTACCAAATCAAGCTCGTGTCGAAGGTGCTGAGCGCGGACGGCGCGACGCTCTCAGGCCTTGCGATCGGCACGGCAACGCAACAGGCCAAGTTCGAGAAGCTGAAGGGGCTCGCGGACGCGCCGTTGACCAACCCCGCGAACCAGTTTCCGGCTCCGTTGCAGATGGACCTCACGAAGCAGGAGTTCGTTTGCATTCCGACCACTGTGCTGGGCGTGAGCCTGCTCCCGTAGCTCGCCTACCGAGGGCGAGTCGGGAGAGATGGAACCCCGGAGCGGGCGGCGCGCGTTCCGGGGACGCCCCGCGACTGCGCGCACGCTCACCAATACGTCGCGTGGAAATAGCGGTGACATCCGCGCCCTGGACTTCCCCTCGTGCTGGAGACATCTCAGAGATCCTGAATGAGTCTAGGAGGAACCATGGGTCAGAACGAGATAACTCACCGGAGTTCTAAGGATGAGGCGGTGCGGCCAGAAGAGATGCTCCGGGGATGCGAGATCCTCCTGGATGTGGCCGATATCTGGATGACGGGCGAGGTTAACGACATCCGGCACAACACTTACCTGCTGAAGGGTGAACCCCGGGAGCGGATTCCCGAGATCGTGCGAAGATCGAAGGCCGACCTCCTCGTAATGGGCATGGTGTGCCGGACCGGAGTCCCCGGCTTCTTGATCGGCAACACCGCCGAGACCGCACTCCAGCACGTCGACTGCTCCGTACTCACCGTCAAGCCCAAGGGTTTCGTGACTCCGGTGCAGTCCTAGCTTCCGCCGAACGGAAGGGATGCGACGATGATCGAGAACCCCTTCGCAGAGGTCGCGGCCCTGCTCCTGGCCGCCGCATTCCTGGGCGCTCTCGCCCTCCGGCTGCGCCAGCCTCTGATTCTCGCCTTCATAGCAGTGGGCGTCCTCGAGGGGCCTGCGGTCCTTGGCTGGGTCACGACGGCTGACCAGATCGATCTGCTGGCCAAGATCGGGATCGCCCTGCTCCTGTTCGTGGTCGGGCTGAAGCTCGATTTCCGCCTCGTCCGGACGCTGGGTCCCCTCGTCCTCGTCGCGGGTCTTGGACAAATGGCGTTCAGCGCGCTCCTCGGCTACGGGCTGAGCCGAGGGCTTGGTGTCGAGCCGCTCGCAGCGCTCTACACCGCGGTGGCGCTCGCTTTCTCCAGCACCATCATCGTGGTGAAGCTGCTCTCCGACAAGCGCGAGATCGACGCGCTCCACGGTCGCACGGCGGTCGGCGTACTGATCGTCCAGGATCTTGCCGTGGTCCTCGTGATCGTGGGCCTGACGGCGTTCGGCGGGAGCGAGTCGGAGGACGGGATCTGGATCACGGCCGCGGAGATCCTGCTTGAGTCGGCCGCTATGCTCGCGTTCCTGGCCGTGGCCATGCGCTACGTGCTCCCGGCGCTTCTAACGCGTCTGGCCCCGTCGTCGGAGCTGCTCGTCCTGTTCGCCGTGGCGTGGGCCGTCGCCCTGGCGGCGGCGGCAGAGTGGATCGGTTTCAGCAAGGAGGTCGGCGCCTTCCTCGGCGGCGTGTCCCTGGCCTCCACGTCCTACCGGGAGGCGATCGGCGCGCGCCTGGTGAGCCTGCGCGATTTCTTGCTGCTCTTCTTCTTCATCGATTTGGGCGCGGGGCTCGACCTCGGCCTTCTCATGGGACAACCGGGTCTGGCGGTGGCGTTGTCGCTGTCCGTGCTCGTCGGCAAGCCCCTCGTCTTCCTCGTGATCCTGGGGGCTCTCGGATACCGGAAGCGCACGGGCTTTCTCACAGGACTCTCCCTCTCGCAGATCAGCGAGTTCTCGCTGATCCTGGCCGCGCTAGGTTTGCGCTTGGGCCACATCGATCGCGCGACGGTTTCCGTGATCACGCTCGTGGCCCTCATAACAATCGGTGTGTCGACCTATGTCACGCTGTACGCCCACCCGTTGTACGAACGCGTCGCCCCCTGGCTGCGAATCTTCGAGCGCCGTGCTCCCCACCCCGAAGAACTTGGGGGCGGTGCCGTGCCCGACGAGCCGCCGGACGTCATCCTCTTTGGGCTCGGAAGGTACGGAGGCGAGATCGCACGGGGCCTGGAAGCGAGGGGCCGGAACGTCCTCGGAATCGACTTCGACCCACAGACGGTGAGTGCATGGCAGGGGGAGCGGCTGAGCGTACGCTACGGCGATGCGCACGATTCGGAACTCCTCCCCCACTTGCCGCTCGCGCGTGCGCAGTGGGTGGTGAGCACCGCGGTTGAACGTGACGTGAACGTTGCGCTCCTGTCCGCACTGCGCGCGCACCGCTTCGAAGGACGGGTGGCGCTGCGCGCCCACGACAGTCACGACGTCGAAGCGCTGGAGCGGGCCGGGGCCGACGTGGTGCTGGCTCCTTTCCGGGACGGTGCGAAGGAGGCGGTCGACGTCCTGACCGCCTGACCCCAACGGTCCCGATCAGGCTGGCGGCGTACCGGACCCACTACCGTGCCCTCTCGGCCATGTGCCTTCCTCGAAGGTTTCCAGACAATGCGGAAGGTGCAAGTGGGCCAGAGAGGGCACGCATGAAGAGAATCAACGATCTCACGACTCGCGGGCTAGGCAGCTATTGGAGTCGGGTTCTCGGTTGTTGGATGCCGTGCCGTCGCATCCACATCGTCGCGGCGTCGGACGATCGAGTTTCGGGAGGGCACGCTTCGGACCCGATGGGCAGCCCGATCCGTCCTTCGGGCCGGCGGAGGGACTGACGTCAGGCGGACCGTTCCTGTCGCAGCAGATCTCGGTCCGCTCCGGGGACGAGCTTCTCGTGTTGGCGATCGACTACCCGAACTTCGGTGGTGTCCTGTTGGCGGGTTTCGACGCGGATGTAGGCACAAGCTCACGAGCCTCTATCCTACCGTTCCCATGTGGTAGTGGGGTATACGAGTCGCATGCCTCTGTACCTGGATATTCACAGCCTTGAGGACGTGTCGCGTGATGACCTCGCGAAGGCGCACGAGGCGGACCGCTGCGTGCAGGGGCACCACGGCGTCAACTACTTGCACTACTGGCACAATGAGGACGCGGGCAAGGCCTTTTGTCTGGTCGAGGCCCCGAGCGCGGCTGCTGCTGCCGCCGTCCACCGCGAAGCCCATGGGCTGACCGCCGAGAAGATCATCGAGGTTGACCGCGAGCTCGCAGATGGGTTTCTCGGCGGTGTCGAGGCGAACACGAGTGGGGCGGTTCTCGGCGCGGGCGGGGTCGCTGAAGAGCGAGATCCGGGGACACGCACGATCTTCTTTACAGATATCGTGGGCTCGACCGCCGCGACTCAGCGACTCGGGGATGAAGGCGCCATGGCGTGGCTCGGTGTACACGACGAGATCGTTCGCAGGGCCTTGGTCGAGTTCGGTGGTCGCGAGGTGAAGCACACTGGCGACGGAATCATGACCTGCTTCGCTTCGGTTGCGTCGGCGCTCCAATGCGCGTCGCTGATTCAACGAGATCTCCGACGGCACAACGAAAGCGAGCCGAGCAATCCACTCTACGTGCGCATCGGAGCGGCGGCTGGCGAGCCTATCGAGCGCGGACAGGACCTGTTCGGTGCGTCGGTGCAGTTGGCCGCTCGACTCTGTCAACTAGCGCAACCGGAACAGATCCTCGTTCCTAGGACCCTGGCCGAGCTGTCTATCGGGAAGGCGCTGTGCTTCGGTGACGTGCGTGAGGTCACCGTCAAGGGATTCGAGGGGCCAATTCACGTGTGCAGCGTCGATTGGGAGCACCACGATTGAAGTACGAAGCGTCGACATTGCGGCCCCGGCCAGGTGTTGGGCCTCCCTTCATCGTACGACCACTGTCCGCCTTTTGTCCGTGAACTCCAGCCGACGCCAGCCCACTGGGGCCAACTCGACGCGCCCCTAGCAGTAACGATTCTCGGTTCTTGTGGGTTGGAGTTGGTCTGAGTTGCGCTGTGCCGCCGTCTTGAAAACCGACAGGGCGCAAGCTCTCGTGGGTTCGAATCCCACCCCCTCCGCCAACTACTTCTGTCGCTTACTCACGTCGGCGGATCCAGCGACAAGAGGTACGCGGCTGCATTCGTAGGGACCTTCCGACCTCTTGACCCTCAGCGCGGTCGACCACTAGTGTCCTTTTTCGGCGATGATCCCAGAGACGCTCACGCCGTCGCGGCTCGTGCTCCCCTCAGAGCGGCCTCCCGTTCGGGTCGAGGCGCCGCACGCGCCGTCCTTCCGTCGGGAGCTGTACGCGTGGTGGCAGCTCGGGCTCCTGCTCCTGCTCGTCGGGTGGGGCCGCGTCACGGGCCGGTCGAGCGCCGCCGGATACGGCCGACGC